>JAAUVF010000009.1 GCA_012030815.1 Nanobdellota archaeon
TACTCTATGCATACAGAGAAGCATTATCAATTATGTTAGAAGAAGGACTTGAACATGTATTCAAACGTCATAAGGTATGTTCTGATGCGTTGTATTCTGGTTTAAGTGCAATAGGTCTTACACCATTTGCAAAAAAAGAAGATCGTTCAATTTCCATTATTGCATTAAACTACTTAGATGGATTAGAAGACAAAATTTTCCGAGATACACTTGCTGAAAAATTCAGAGTGTTAGTAGCTGGAGGATTTGGAAATCTTAAGGGTAAAGTATTCCGAGTTGGATGTATGGGAGAAGTAAACAGATATCATGTAATGAGAACAATATCTGCAATTTCGTCAACATTAGCTATGATGGGTTATGATGCAGATGCCCAAGCAGGTCTCAAAACAGCAGAAGAAAAACTGAAAGCTCTATAATTCATGTTAACTTAATATAAGGAAATTCGAGAACGATCACATTGACTTTCAACAAAGGTTCATTGATACTAATAGATTATACTGCTAAGGTTAAGGACAATACAGAGGTTTTTGATACTACTATCGAAGAAGATGCAAAAAAGCATTCGATTCATGAATCAAATGTAAAATATCAACCAAAACTTGTTTCAATTGGTGAAGTATCTTATCCTGTTCTAAAAGGATTAGATGAAGCACTATCTAAAACATCGGTTGGAGATAAACTTACAATTGAAGTTACACCTGACAAAGGATTTGGTGAACGTGACTCTGGTAAAGTTAGAATGATTCCAATTAGAAAACTTGGTGAAGATGCTGAAAAAGTTTCTGTAGGCGATACAATTGAAGTTGATAATAAAAGAGGAATTATAAGATATATTGGCTCAGGAAGAGTTCAAATCGATTATAATCATAGATACGCAGGAAAAACAAATTCTTTATGATGTTAATGTAGTAAAATCACTTGAATCTCCAAATGACAAAGTAGATGGAATTCTAAAAAATAGACTACCATTAGAGGATTCAAAGATTACATTTGAATTAAAAGATAAAGAAGTAAACATTACAATTCCAGAAGAAATCTTAAGAGCTGATGGACTTCAAATAATGAAACATTTCATTCAATTGGATATTTTCAAATTTGTTCCATCATTGGAAAAAGTTAACTTTATTGAAACCCATCTCAACAAACAAACTCAGACCAAAAAAGCTGAGACTAAAGAAGAAAAAACACCAGAACCTAAAACAGCTTAAATCAAATTACATTTGTAATTTTGCAAGATTCATTGCTTTTTTCTCTGTCATTTCGATTTCTTTTAAAATAGTATATCTTTCAGGTCTTAGTTCTTGTGCAATCATAAGAGCATTGATAATTTCATCTGATTTTAAACCAACTTGTTTAGCTGATGTTGGTGCACCAACATCTTTCAAAGTTTTCACAATTTTCTCCCAATCTTGACCTTGTAATTTTGCCATCATAATAGATCCAATACCACATTTTTCACCATGAAGTCCCCTTCCAGGTGCAATCTTATCTAATGCATGAGAAAAAAGATGTTCTGCTCCTGAACATGGTCTACTACTACCTGCAATACAAGATGCAACTCCCGCACTAATCAACGCTTCAACAATCACTCTTACATCAAGTCCATTTTTAGCATAATAACTTGAATTTTCCATAACAATCTTTGCACTCATTAATGCTAAATCTGCAGAATATCTACCGTAATACTCACCAGTTTTTCATGCCCTAATCGCCAATCCTTAACTGCTATAATATTTGCAATAAGATCCCCACAACCACTTGCTAAAAGTTTTGCAGGTGCTTTACGAATTATGTCAATATCTACAAAGACTCCTAATGGTGCAGATGCTACAATTGAATGTGGTTTATCACCTACTATAGAAACAAATGGACTTGCCATTCCATCATGTGATGCAGCTGTTGGTACGCTTACAAATGGCTTGTCAAGATTGTATGCGATCATTTTAGCAGTATCTACTGAACGACCTCCTCCAATACCTACAATCAAATCACTTTGATCTTTTTTTACCTCTTTTTGGATCAAATTTATGGCTGTAATGGTGTTGTTGCCAGACATATGCCAATCAAATTTTATTTTACTAGATTTTAGTGAACTTTCAATTTTTTTCTGTATAACCTTCGTTACATTTGTTCCACTGATTAACGAAATTCTTTTTGATTTGTTGAGCGATTTTACAAACCTTCCAAAATCCCCTATGTTCTTCTCTCCAATCTCAATGAGCCTAGGTAGTTCCATCGTATGCGACTGCATGCGATCATGACTTTTTGTCATTATTTATCATTTCAATGGAACAAAAAGTTATTTAAAAGGGTGTCATGCATTTCCTATTATCTCTAATAGGTGTATTTTGTCAAATAATGTTGAAGAAAAAATTCTGCACGGGACTACCACTGTAGGTATCAAGGCTAAAGACGGTATTGTATTATGTGCCGATATGAGAGCTAGTGCTGGATATTTTATTGCAAATAACAATACCATGAAAATTCAAAAAATTGATGCACACGCAGGCTTGACTTTAGCTGGGGGTGTAGCAGATGCCCAAAATATTGTAGATATTCTTCGTTATCATTCAAATCTTCATAGAGTAGAAAAACAGGGACCAATCTCAATCCATTCTCTTGCAAGACTTTGCTCACTCATATTCCATCAAAACCGTGGTTATCCATTCATGGCAGATATTCTTGTTGGTGGCTATGATGCAAATGGTCCTGCATTATTTAACATTGACATGTTTGGTTCAGTTGAACAAAAATCCTATGTAACAACAGGTAGTGGCTCTCCTGTAGCATATGGTTTGTTAGAAGAAGAATATAGATCTGATCTAACAGTAGAAGAAGCAAAAAAAATTGCTCTAAGAGCAGTAAAAGCCGCAATAGTTAGAAACATTGGTACTGGCGATGGAATAAACATCGCAGTGATGGATAAAGACGGATTCCGTCTATTGACCGATGAACAAAAGAAAGCAGTCATCGAACTTTAGTGATTTAATGCAAAGAAAACAGCAACAAAAAGAATTACCTCCTAGCCAAAATATGATGGCCATCATACTGCAAAGTATACCCAAAGAAGCTAAAGTAACAAAAATTGAATATGAGGGACCGAGAATTGCATTGTATACAAATTCACCACGTTATCTGATGGAAAATAATGAAACAATTTCCAATCTTGTTAATATAATTAAAAAAAGAATTGTTGTAAGAACTGATGAATCAATTAGAAAATCAGAAGAAGACGCAAGAAAACTTTTAGCAGATATCATTCCAAAAGAAGCAAATTTTCAAGGAGCATTCTTTGATACTGCTACAGGTGAAGTTTCAATTGAAGCTAAAAGACCTTGGTTACTACAAAGAGATGCAAAAGAATTCAATCATGCTGAAATAACCGAACTGATAGGTTGGAAACTACGTATAAGAAAAGCTACCACTATACCATCACGTACTATTCAAACAATAAACGCAAATCTTAAACTCACATCTGCAGAACGAAGCAAACAATTCAAACAAATTGGAGATGAGATATTTAGACCACGATTAGCACAAAAATCTGAAGTATCTCTCATAACTCTTGGTGGCTTTAGCCAAGTAGGAAGATCATGCATGCTGCTATCTACACCTGAAAGTAAAATTCTTGTTGATTGTGGTATCAATCCTGGTGCTAAACATCCAATGGATTCATTTCCTAGATTAGACTTTCTTGATATTACACTAGATGAACTTGATGCAATAGTAATTGGACATGCACACTTAGATCATACTGGATTCTTACCTGCATTGTGTAAATTTGGCTATAAAGGACCAATCTACTGTACTGAACCAACCCTTCCAATGATGAATCTAATCCAATTAGATGCCATCAAAGTAGCTGCTGCACAAGGTAGAACTCCAATTTATTCTGAACGAGATGTTAAACAAATCATGAAACAAGCAATAACATTACCATATGGTACTGTTACTGATATTTCTCCTGATATTAAATTAGTACTTGCTAATGCAGGCCATATCTTAGGCTCTGCTCTATGTCATTTTCATATTGGAAATGGTGATCATAACTTTGTTTATTCTGGTGATATAAAGTTCGGAAAAAGTATCTTGTTTGAAGCTGCCAGTTGGAATTTTCCTAGAGTTGAAACTCTGTTAATTGAAAGTACATACGGTGCAAAAGAAGACATACAACCTACCAGACAAGAAGTGGAATCGGCTTTCATTAATGCAGTAAATAACACTCTAGCTGATGGAGGAAAAGTTCTCATTCCTATTCCTGCAGTTGGTCGTGCACAAGAAATTATGATGGTAATTGATCATTACATGAAATCTGGTGAAATGGTTGAAGCACCAGTTTTTACAGAAGGTATGATTTCAGAAGCATCAGCAATTCATGAGGCATATCCTGAATACCTTGCTAGAGAATTAAAACAAAAAATCTTAGAAACTGATGACAATCCATTTGATTCAGAGTACTTTACAAATATTGAACATGCTGATACGCGAGAAGAACCTATGCGAGATAACTCACCATGTATTATTTTAGCCACATCTGGAATGTTAGAAGGTGGACCTGTTTTAGAATATTTCAAAAACATTGCTCCTGATAAAAAGAACAAAGTCTTGTTTGTTTCATATCAAGTCAATGGAACTATGGGCCGAAGAGTGTTGGATGGTTCAAAACAAGTTACTATGTTAGGTAAAGAAGGAAAAGTTGAAGTTGTTACAATAAATTGTAGTGTTGAAAAACTCGATGGTTTTAGTGGCCATAGTGATTACAATCAACTAATGTCTTTTGTTCAAAGACTGAGACCAAAACTTCGTAGAGTACTTGTGAATCACGGTGAACGAAGAAAATCAGAAAATTTGGCAATGAATATTAGAAGAATGTTTAGAGTTCCTGCTCATTATCCTCAAGTTCAAGAAGCGATCAAACTATTTTAGATCGTATTCTGGTTTCCAGATTTTAATATTTGATGGTGCTACAATAATTCTTTCTTCACCTAATCTTGCAATATCTGCACCTTCAGTTTTTGCAATAGAATACAACTCTTCTACTACTTTTCTAAGTTGTTCCACATTTTTTTGAGCTAATGGTGTAACTCTAAGAATCAAAATCATTTCTTTTTTGATGTCTTCTTTTATTGAATGAACATCACTTATGTCTCGTATAGTGATGGCTTTCAAATATGTGGGATTTTCTTGTTTTTGCATCCTTGAAGAAAATGCGATCTACTCCTTCAAAAACTCTTCCTTAGTTTTAACTAATTTCAAAAAAAATTCATGCCTAAATTCTAAATTTAAGGTATGATTCTTCTGCAGCATGTTCAGTTGTGATTTCTTTTACTGTATTATTTTTAGTGATAGTGATTAATGCTTGCTCTCCTTTTGGTGCATCTGAATATCTTAAGGTAACTGCAGATGCAAATTTCACATGTGTTTCTGCATTTTTTCCACGTAAAATTGCAACTGGTCCCATATGATCACGAGCCTGTAATAAAATATCATCAGGCAATGCAATTGCTTTTATCATTTCATTTTCATCTTTATTCCTGCCAACAACAAATTTAGTTTGTTCATCTAATCTGAAATGTCTTCCTACTTTTAGTAAATCAATATCATTTATTGTAGGAGTTTCAGTATGTGCAAACAAATCTTTTGCACGTAAACCAAATGATGGATCAGTTAATAGACAACCACCACCGGCATTAGGAGGATTTTCAATTCCGTATTTCTTTGCCATCTCTAACTGTGCTCTTCTAGTTCTCCCTTTAATCATCCCAAGATTTTCTCTTTTGATCAATCCATTTTTTTCAGGATCTGTTTCTGGAAGTAATCCTGCAGATAATGGTCTAACAATTTTTCCTATCAGACCTGAATCTTTTTCAATTGTTCTTAATGAAGGAGCATGTTGACTCATTGGTCTTTGCCCTAACACTTCTCCCGAAATTATAAATTCAGCACCGATCTCTCCATGTGTTTTTTTGCAGCATCAAACATCATAGTCCTACAATCAACACATGGATTAAATCCAGCACCAATACCATGTTTTGGATGTTTTAACATCTCAATGTACTCATCACCAAGATACACAGTTTTTTAAAATTGACATTAAGATCATCAGCTCTTTCTCTAATCTCAAAACCACAACCTCTTCCACAATCAAAATCACAGAAAGGTGTTTTTATTGCAACAGCTGAAACTTCAAATCCTTGCTCTTGCATCATTCTTACTGCAAGCTGACTATCTAGACCACCAGATAATAGAGCAACTACTTTCTTTTTTTCTTCGGTCATAATAATAAAAACCAAAATTCCTGTATACAAACTTTACATCATACATAAATTGAGAATCGTCATGATATTTTTTGTGAAAGAACGAAGAAATAATCTTCTAAAATTCGCTCAAAAGATTGATTGTGATACACTGATCGCATTTGAGCCTGAAAATTTATTCTATATGACTGGATTTTGGGGTGAGGCTATTGGTATGTTGGAAAAAGGAGGAAAAACCACCATCATTGCACCTGAACTTGAAGTAGGTCGTGTTAAAGAAGAATCTAAAAATTGTGATATAATTACTGCTGAACGAGGCACTGGACTAATCTTTTCATTGGTTGATAAAATTAAAAAAAAGTCTGTTTGTACTGACTGTCAAAATTATTCTGTAATGACATCTCTCAAAAAATCTATTCCTAAAATAATATCATCTACTGAGCCGTTTTATAATTCTCGTATAATAAAAGATGAAATTGAGATCAATATTTTGAAAAAAGCTTCTAAAATTATTGATGAGATGTATGATCTT
The DNA here is from genome assembly GCA_012030815.1 of Nanobdellota archaeon. The sequence goes on from JAAUVF010000009.1 coordinate 6,790, forward strand.
TGCTATAAAAAAATGAAAGTAGGCCAAAAAGAATCTGAATTACAATCAATCTTGATGTCATATGCAATGGAACAAAAAATGTTTGATACTGGATACAAATCTACATTAAATCCTTTGATTATAGCTGGAGGATCAAATGGGGCATTACCCCATGCTCAAGTAACTGATAGAAAATTCAAAAAAGGTGATCTTGTAGTAGTTGATCTTACATTAAGATACAAAGGATACGTATCAGATGCAACTAGAACGTTTGCAATTGGGAAAATATCTCCGCAAGAAAAACAAGTATATGAAATTGTAAAAGAATCCCAAAAACTTGGATTACAATCTGTAAAACCAAATGTAAATTGTAATGATGTAGATTCTGCATGCAGAAAATATATCGAAGGGCAAAACTATGGTAAATATTTTATTCATTCAACAGGTCATGGTATTGGACTTGAGGTTCATGAGTTACCAACCATCTCTTATCGAAGTGATACAAAACTAAAAGAAAACATGGCTATTACTGTAGAACCTGGAATCTATATACCAAATAAATTTGGAGTTAGAATTGAAGACTCTTTAATTGTAAAAGACAAACCAACAATCCTGCATAAATTTACAAAAGATCTACTTACTATCTAATTTTAGTCATAATAGTTTACAATATCAATTATGTTTTTTGCATCTGAACTTTCAGCCTTAATCTCTTTTGTATCAGCATTCACATTCCAAACATAATCCATTTTTCCTTTGTATGATTCAAATATCAAAATTACTTTATAATCTTCAGTAGAATCATCTTCTCTTGAAATATTAAGATCTATCTTTGTCTTTTTATTATCGTATATTTTTTCATCAGGATACTTGGCTGCAATTTGTTCTGAAATTGCATTCATTACAGATAATCCTTTTTCATTGGGACCATTATATGACATTAAGATTTCTACAATTTGTTTTTGCTCTGCTGTTAAATTATCTGGAAAACTACTTTGTAGATCACTTTTTGTTAATTCAGGAATTATAAATAATACAAAAATTCCGATGATCCCTAGATAAATTGGAGCTCTTTTTTTTAGAAATGACTTTAAATCTGATTTTTTTGGCTTTTCTTCTTTTTTCTTTTTATCTTTGGTCATCTTTACCTTCTCACTAATATTTTGCAGTTAAAATTAAAACTTGCCAAGGAAATACAATTATCCCGTTTCTTTTTGTATATGGAATTGTATTTTGTTTGACTGCACTTCTCAATTCTCTTCTCTGAGATGTGTTTAGTGAATTTAATTTTTCCTTTAGTGGTTTTGCTATATACTTTAGATAATTTTTCCAATAATCATCAAAGCTTCCTGGACTATAACTAAAAGTAAATTCTTTTATTGAAATTTTTGAAAACCCCCCTTTTTTATTTCAGTATGTAGTGCTTTTTTTGTTCCAAATCTGTCCAAATTAGGTGAACCTGGGGGTACATAATCTGGAATAAATTTTGTCACTGCCTCTAGAATGCTACTAAAAAATGGAACTTTATCTTTATGTCCATGTACTGATATCCCAAGCGTTCCTGTCTTTTTGAGGCTATTTCTAATATTCTTTAATGCTTTTTGCGCATTAGGAAAAAATAATGCATACTGACATGTTATAACATCAAATTTATCTGAAAAACTAAATTTTTCAGCATCCATATTTACAAAATCTACATTATTTTTTACTCCATTCCATTTCTTTGCAATTTTAATTGCTGTAACTGAAGCATCTGCTCCTATAACAAATCCTGAATTTCCAACCTTGCTTCTAATTTTTTTTGTAACTACTCCAGTTCCACAAGCAAGATCTAACACACGATTTCCCTTTTTTACATTTACAAGATCAACTAACTCTGATGTACTCTGAAATGGACCATGATTTGAACTTGCCCATCTTTTATGATACCGTGGTGCGATTTCATTCCATATTTTGATATTTCTTTGTTTATACTCTGTACGATCAATTTTCATTATACTTTTGATAATTTATGATATATTTTATGTAATCTCTTGGAAATCTGATTGAATAATTCTTCCTGTTTCATGAAAATATCTATGTTCAATCTCTTTTAGTTTATCTAGTGATCTTTTATTTTGAATTTTTTTTAGCTTTATTTTGATTTCTTTGTATTCTGCAACAAGTTTTCTAATTTCAGATTTTTTCATTTTAGATATTTATTCTACGTTCAATCTCTTTTTTAATAAATTTGGCAATTTTTTCTTTTTTTAGCCATCCTGAAGAGACTACTTTATCTGAATCTATAATTAACACTTGATTATTCTCAGGATTTTTTTTATATCTAATTGAACCAATATCATTTGCAATAATCATATCTGCACTTGATTCTTTCATTTTTTTCTTAGATAATAAAATTAAATCATTTTTTGAAATATTTGTTTCAGCTTTAAAACCAACTAAAAATACATCTTTTTGATATTTTTTAATATAGTTAATTATTTTTGGTGCTTTTTTGAGGCTAATTTTTATTTGATTTTAGTACTTTTAATTTTATTTTTATTTGGATTTTCTGGAATGTAATCCGATACTGCAGCTGCCATTATTACAATATCAAATTTTTTACCCATCTCTTTTTTCACAGCGTTTAGCATTTCATTACTTGTAGAAATTTTAATTATTTTTGCACCTTTTGGAGGTTTTTCACTTCCAGGACCATACACTAATGTTACTTTTGCCCCTGATGAAATTAATTCTGAAGCTAAAAATACTCCTGTTTTTCCTGAACTTTGATTTGTAATTATACGAATAGGATCAATATGTTCAATTGTTGGTCCTGCAGTAATCAAAACTTTTTTATTTTTTAAAATAGATGAAAATCCAAATTTATTTAATACATAATCTAAAACATCCTCTGGTTCTGAAGCTTTTGCCTTTCCTTCAATTTGATTTGGAGCTAGAAATTCAATTTTGCTCTTTAAAAATTCAACATTCTTTTTTACAGCAGCATTATCATACATTGATGCATGCATAGCAAGACACATCAAAATTGGAATCTTTGATCCAAATCCTACTGTAAGAACAGTAGATACAGGTGTATCATCAATACCGTTAGCTAGTTTTCCAAGTGTATTTGCAGTTGCTGGATAAACTATGATGAGATCTGCTTGATTATAATCTGCTAATTTGATATGTTCTAAGTCTCCAGTTAATTTTGTAATGACTTCATTTCCAGTTGCCCACTTGAAATAATCTGGCTGTACTAATTTTGTAACTGCATCACTTGTAACACAATTAACATCTGCACCATGCCTCATTAACAATCTAGCCAACTCAATTGCTTTGTACGCTGCAACACTTCCTGCAACACAAAGAACAATTTTTTTCCCAGAAAGTTCTACTCCATAGGAGCTTACAATATCTAACGACGGATGATTCTTTTCTCTGATAACTTTCTTTTTAGCTGCCAATTTGCTCTCGTAATTTTTTTAATTCTTCATCATCCATTGAAAACCAATTTTCTTGAGCTGGAAATGAGCCTAATTCTACATCTGTTTTATAATTTTCAAGAGATTTCACAATATCTTCTGATAAATTCATGTATCTTTTTGCAAATTTTGGTTTAATTTTTTCATACATTCCTAGTAAATCTTGTACAACCAAAACTTGGCCATTACAACCAACGCCAGATCCAATTCCAATAGTTGGAATACTTACAGTATCAGAAATTATTTGTGCGACCTCATGACTTACCATTTCTAATACAATACTAAATGCACCAGCTTCTTCAATCTCTTTTGCATCTTCAATTAATTTCATTGCGGTATCTTTTGTTTTACCTTGTACTTTGTATCCTTCAGATAACATTGTAGTTTGTGGTTGTAATCCTATGTGGCCCATTACTGGAATACCGACATCTGTAATAGCACTAATTGTTTCTGACATCACAATTCCACCTTCTAATTTTACAGCATCAGCTCCTGCTTGTATCAATCTTCCTGAATTTTCTATTGCATCTTCAATACTTATTTGATATGACATAAATGGTAAATCTGCAACAAGTAAAGCATTTTTTCTTGCCCTACTAACTGCTTCTGTAAACATACACATTTGATCCATTGTTACTGGTATAGTATTTTCATATCCAAGCATTACCATTCCTGCACTATCTCCAACAAGCAGTATGTCTAATCCAGCTTTATCGCATAATGATGCAAGTGTATAGTCATAACTTGTAATGACTGAAATCTTTTTTCCATCTTTTTTCATTTTAATTATATCGTAAACTGATTTATGCATGATGTAATCTCCTTGTTAGATTATTTCTAATTTCTAAGATATTATCTGAAAGATTTTTTTTATTATTAAAATTTCTAACCATGTTTTCAAGTGTCTTCTTGTTATTTTTTGATAATTTTTTGCATGTTATTGATAACAAATCAACTGCTCGAATTACATTGTCAACTATTGTGATATTGGCTGTTTGAGAAGTTCTGGAAAGTGGATTAAGATCAAATGCTATAACTGTTTTTCCAGCCTTCCTTAATGCCATTGTTCTATCTCCATCTTCTAATGGAACAACCACAACATCTGCTGCAAATATTCCATTTTTATCAACTATTCTTCTTGCAGAATCTAATCCTGACAATGTAGTTGAAAAATTATGATTTGTACCTAAAATCTCACTTGCACCGTTCTTTTTGAGTGTCTTTATGATACTTTTCTTTCGTCTTTCGTTAGCATAAAACAAGTTTACCTCAATTTTTGCTCCTGAAATATTTGCAAGGTTGATTATTTCTTTTGGACATAATGCGGCAATGTTACCATTAATAGAAATGACAGGTAATTTTGCCAAAAGAATTTGTGCGGCAGCAGCTTTTATTGCAAGTTTTGCAGTCTTGTTTGTTTTTTCACCAAGTAAATAATCAAAAGCTTCTCCTCTTCCATGTGCCAAGAGACCTTCTTTAGCTACTAACCCTTGATCAAATCCAGTAACAAGTTTTTCTCTAATAAAAAGAGACTTTGCTCTAGGATGCGATTTTGGAATTAAAGACATCTATATTCAATTAATTATAAAGCACTCTTGCTCCCTGATTATCTAATTTTGATTTTATGATTATGGCCTCAGGATATTTTTTCAAAATTTGTAAAACATGTTCTTCCTTTTCTTTTGGTATCATTGTAAATACAGTTTCTCCAAATAATGCAACTCCACACTTTATTCCATTTATAGCTAATTCTTGAATTAAGATTTCCATTCTTGATGTCATTACTTGAATATATTTTGCAAATTCTAATGACATATCTTCAAAATGCTCATAATTTTTTGATTCTAATAATTTAGTTACCATTCCCCCCCAAGACCATTAATTTGAGACAGACGTTCTTTGATGAATTTATTTGTTGAAATTGGTGAAAAACAAATCATGATTATAGTAATATCTCCTGGATTAATTTTTTCTACTTG
>JAAUVF010000010.1 GCA_012030815.1 Nanobdellota archaeon
CTGATATACGTCTTGGAACTTATCGTAGACGGTTTCTGATACAGTTATTGATTTAAATCCAGCTTTCGGCAATTTACTTTTCCTTACCGTACATTAAAGTACCGAGGTATATAAGATTTTATTTTGTGGGTACTGTTGCGTTCTAGGTTGAAAATTAGTCTTTATACAATACCATAACTTTGGAGCAATATGGGAAAAGGATACGAATCTTCAGAAATTAGACAAAAACTGATTGATCTTCTTGAAGACTCTAAATCTGGAATGTCTGGAGTTGAAATTTCTAAAAAACTTGGAGTAAATCGTACCACCATGACAAAGTATCTGCAAGTATTTGCAGCGGAAGGATTTCTACGACAAAACAATATTGGAAATATTACACTATGGTTTTTAGAGTCTGGACAAGAGGCATATTCTTTTCCTGATGATTACTTTAAAGTTGCACCGCAATATCTTGACAAATTAACCAAAGGACAAGAAACCCAAATTTACTCTCTAATTAAAAACTGTATTAATTCTGGAGCAACAATTCCAAAACTTGTTACTGAAGTAATACTTCCTTCAATAGATTCAATTCAAAAATTATACGATGATGGAAAAATTGGAAACACTGAACAAAAATTATTACAAAACATTATATCAAAATCTCTACAGATTTTTAATCAAATTTCAGTTGATTTAAACTCAAAAAATAACATTATCGTAATCTCAGCTGATACCCATAGCATCTTGCTATCTGAAGCAGCTTCTGCTTCTTTGCATTCTGATGGGTGGAGAGTTTTCCACCTGGGTGATATGTCATCTGCAATCAATGTCTTATTTGATCTTGATTTACAAAAATTACTGGGAAAGATTTGGAAACAAAAATCCGGAATAATGATTATTCTAGTTTTTTCAAATACTGAAGAAGGACTACATTTTTTGCATGAGTCTGTAAACTCGATTAAAGAAAAATTAGGAAAACGAAATTCGATTAGCATTATGCGGGAAAGTTGGGAAAAAGACAAAAATCCAATCAGACTTAATCTCTGAAAAATTTGAAGATGTTATTCAATGGTCAAAAACAGTCTCTGAGAGTTCAAAGTAAATAAAGTGGGCCCGATGTGATTCGAACACATGACCTTTCGATTATCAGTCGAACGCTCCAGCCAAGCTGAGCTACGAGCCCTTAATCCAACCTCTTGACAGGACTCATTTAAGTTTAATTTTCCTTCCACTTGATAGAGCATCCAATTGATGGGTCAAAATCTTTTTCAATTTTCTGTCCAGCTAACAATTTTTCTATATTGATACTCATTGTGTTTTCTGTAGCTTTGTCATCTGGTTTCATTGCATTGTCTATTTTACCGTGAAATACAAGCTGTTTTTTGCTATTGAATAAGAAAGGATCTGGCGTACAAATGGCACCATATTTTTTTGCAATTTCTTGAGTCTCATCAACTAGATAATCAAACTTGAATCCCTTTTCTTTTACGGTTAGTTTCATATTCTCAAAACTGTCTTCTGGGTAATCTTTTGAATCGTTACTGTTAATTCCAATAATTGCTATTTTATCGCCATATTTTTCATATATCTCGTTAAATGCCTCTGCCTTTGCCTTGACATATGGGCAATGGTTACAGATGAAAATTACTAGAATCCCCTGATACTTGTTATAGTCATTTAACGTATGTTTTTTATCATCAACTCCCAATAGTTGAAACTCTGGTGCTATATCACCAGTTTTTAATTTGATTTGTGATTCTAGGAGTACCATATTATGATACTTGTTTATACAAATAAAATTCTTCTCAAGAAGACAACAATTAAAATCCACACTCTATCCCTTCTTGATGTGGGCTGGTAGTATAGCCTGGTAGTATACCCGCCTTGCACGCGGGGGGTCATGGGTTCAAATCCCGTCCAGTCCACTTACACACCTTTCGATCAATTCTGAATATCGGATTTCTGGATGGATTTAAATAGGATAACTTTTCGTTTTAATCTATGACAAGCGCAGCAGATGCATGGCCAGTTTGGATTCCACTCATTGTTGGATTGGTACCAGGATTTGTATACTGGATAGCAATTACCGCAATGAAGAAAAGACGATAAAATTTTTATTTCTTTTAACTTCTTTTTATTAATTATTCAGTGGTAACTGGGTTAAACGTTCTTACCTTTCTTGTTGACTATATCATATGATGTATAAAATTAATCCCCAATCGATAAAATTTACATGAAAAAATTCTTCTTAGCATGTTTTTGATATTATTGCTACTTCCTATATCTTCTAGTTTTGCTCAAAAAACTGATACACTACCTACCTTATCTGTTGTTCTTACAAGCGATGCTCCATTTGTTTACAAAGATGGACAAGGATATACTGTCGTTGTAGGCGAAGTTAAAAATAACAATCAACTTACTTCTGTAACCGATGTTAGAATACGTGTAATCTTTTATGATAATATTAACCCTCAACCTCTAGAAATTGTTGAAGGTACTACTTCTTTACAAGTAATCTCACCTCTTGGGACATCTCCTTACATAATAAAATCAAAATCTCCAAATCCTGAGATAACACATGCCTCAGTTTCTCTTGGATTATTCAACTCATCTACTTCTAAATCAAAACAACTATCTGTTGAAGTGGATGATCTTGTCTTAAACGAATCTCTTCATTTTTCAGGTATTCTAAAAAATGGTGCTGCGCCATCAAATAATACTAATGTGTATCTCACTTTCTATGATAATTTTCAGCCACCTAGAATAATAGATGTGATTGCCATTCCTATCGGTAATATTGAATCAAATGAAACCATTAATTTTAATTTTAAAGAAAAAAATTAATTCACGATCTGTAGGATTCACTTTGTATGCTGAATCAAATGTATTTCATTCTGAACCCAACAACGTGCAAATTCCCGAGTCTATATTGACTACAAAACTTGTCACATTATCTAATGTATCAATATTTGATAAAGAAGGAAAAAATCTTTCAGAAATTAAAGTTGGTTCAACAGTAATAATTCAAAGCGATGCTTGGATTCAATTTTCAACAGATCAAAAAACAAATGAAACTCCATACACCTATTATGTTCAAATTAAACGATCTGGGACGCCACTTGTAGAATTCATAGGAACATATGATGGACGTTATATTGAAACTGGTCAACAATCTCAATCAGTAGACTGGATTCCAGAAACCAGCGGTTTATTTTTTATTGAGACATTTGTTTGGGATAGAAATAACGTTCCAATTGCTAATCCTGGACCTGTAGTATTGATAATTGTAAACTAGTAGATTTATTTTCATATCGTTCTATTTGTTGGTATGACACAGTATACTCTTGTTGCAATGGGAGGGACTTTTGATATAATTCACAAAGGTCATATCACTTTACTTGCAAAAGCATTTTCAATTTCATCAAATGTGATAATCGGATTAACCGGTGATGAATTGGCTGAAAAAAGAGGGAAAAAAACTTTGAATAACTATGAAAAACGATTTCAAACATTAACCAATACCATTAAAGCAAATTTTCCAAACCACATGTTTCAAATTAGTAAATTAGATAATGATTTTGGCCCTGCTGTTTTAGAAGAAAATGTTCAGGCTCTTGTAGTAAGTGATGAGACTGGTAATCAAGGAGAAATTTTAAATCAACTACGTAAGAAAAAAAATCTGACTCCTGTTAAAGTAGTAATAGTTCCTATGGTATTGGCGCATGACGGCAATAGGATTTCTACAACAAGGATAAAAAATTCTGAAATAGATGTAGATGGTAACGTATCATCAATTGACTAGAAGATTGTCTATGTTTGAGTAATTGTAATAAAACAATATTTTTGGATTATGCCTTATTGGCAATTATTAATGATATGATGAAAAAGTTTGATACTGATATTTCAAACTTAAAAGAAGGATTACACCCTGAAAATCTTTCATATTGGTATGCAAAAATAATCAAAGAGACAATTGACATGGCTCCACCATGGCTTCAAGATAAAATCAAAGTAAAACAAGATCCAATTCTCCCCATGAAGTTTAATCTTGATATTTCAAAAAGAGCAGTTCGCTATTTTATGATTGTAGTTGATAATAATTTAGATGACATGCCATATTCCACAAAACTCTATTTTCTCAAAGTTCAAGAAATAATGGGAACTGAGATGGATAAATCTCTAGTTTAATTTTTGAATTTATTCTCTAGGCACAAATTCAAGCTCTAACTATCTATAACCAATAATGTTGAATTTGTATAAGAAAAATGGATCTCTATAAAGCAAAATATTCTGATAAAAAATTTGATCGACATTCTAAATCTAATAAAATCGCTAGAAATTCTAGAGATGATGAGCCATCGCGTTCTTACAGAAACTCTAGATTTGAAAGACCATCCCGAGATAGATATTCCCGAGATGAAAGAAAATCAGAAATGCATACTGTAACATGTGGTGATTGTGGAGATGAATGTCAAATACCATTTGAACCAAAATTCAACAGACCTGTTTATTGTAGTGAATGCTTCAGAAAAAATAAACCTCAAGAATCCCGAGATAAATATTCTAGAGATGAACAAAGACCTAACTCCGATGATTTTAAAACACGCAAATCTAAAAGTCAAAAATTCCTAAAAAAGTCTGAGAGTTTTTATTCTAATGGTTCTGAAAAATTCTATTCTTCTCTTAAAGAAAAATTATTTGAAATTCTAGGTGGTAAGGTATGCGCTAGTTGTGGATTTAAAGATGAAAGAGCATTAGGATTTAATCATGTTAATGATGAGGATGCATTTGATAGTATTAGACGAGGTGGTTTTGCTTCATCATGGGGAAAATATATCTCTGAACCCGAATTGGCTAGAGAAGATTTGAGAGTACTTTGTTTGAATTGTAATGAAATTCGACAACCCCAAGTAAAAACTGAACCTAAAAAATCAAAATCTCCAAATAAAAAAAGTAGATATTTTCCAAGATAATCGCTAAATATCCCTTTTAAGATTTTATTAACACTTTAATTATAATAATTTATTTTGCAAAATATGGATAATGACTCTAAAGCATTAGCAGTTAGTCTTGTTGTGATGGTTGGAATCGTAGCAATTTATACACTATTTTTAGGTTAACTCATTCCTTTACAATTTCTACATATTCCTCAAGTATTATAGTAGACACTATTTTGTTTTCTTTATCGATAACTGATTGAATAAAATCTATGAAAACATCCACATTTGTTTTATCCTTGAATAGAACACTGTGAGCCGATTTATCTTTTAATGCAACAACTACCTCATTATCAAATACGTTTAAAATTGCTGTAATGAAAGTTTGATTTTCATCTTTGATAAAGAGAAGACTGGCGAGCTTTTGTGCCTCATATTTATCATCACACCTAACTTTAATTTTCATTAATTCTCAAAAAGAAATTGGTCTATCTGATCTTTTGCTTTTTCTCTTTTTACCTGATGGATTGCAAGAAATTCGTTTATTTTTTCAATTAAAATTGATTTTAGTTCCCCAGTTAACATTTTTCCAGATTTATAATCATCATAAATTGATTTTAATTTATTATCATCTGGCTCAAAAAATATTCTAAGATACTGATAAGAGACATCAATATCTGGATTCCCTCCAAGTTTTCGGTGTTGCTCGATATCTGTTTGACCTCCAGAAAATGCATGCTTGTTAATTTTTTTCTTTACAGTGTTTGGAGAATCGGTTGTGTAAATGGTACCATTTTCATCTGATGCAGACATTTTTCCTCCAGGACCTGTTAATCCTGGAATCATAATATTATGAATTAAGGCTGGTTTTGCTTTCCAATTTTCTGTGCTATGTCTCTTGTTAATCTAAAATGAGGATCTTGATCCACTCCTAAAGGAATCAGAACTGGTTTATCTTCAATAAAACATGGTGCAGATTGTAATGCTGTATAAAATATCATTCCAATATTTGTTTCATTTGTAAATCCAAACACTGCTTTTGTATTTGAAAAATTAATTTTTTTTGCAACTTGTGCAGCAATAGGATATAGTTTTTGAATGTTTTTTGTATTGATAATTATTTTTGTATTATTTGGCTTAAAACCTAATGCAATAAAATCAAGTGCATTTTCATATGCAAATTTGCTTGTTTCTTCTAAAGTAAGATTTGGTTTTGCATAAAATTTTTCATCATCTGTTAATTGAAAATACATATTTACGCCAAATTTGTCTTGTAACCATTTTGAAAATACCCATGGAACTAAATGGCCAATATGTGTATGGCCTGATGGTCCTCTGCCAGTATATAAGAAAAATTTTTTACCTTTATCATAATCTTCTAGAATTCTATTTAGTTCTCTATGAGAAAAGAAAATACCTCTCCTCAACATAAAATGGTCTTCTCCAGTGGTTTTTTTGATTCTTTTTAGAATGTCAGGTGAAATCTTTTCAGTGCCAAATTTTTTGATTAGTTTATCATAATCTATATCGCCTTCAACATGCCAAGGAGTTACAATAAAGTCATCAGCTGACATTCATTTTGACTTAGGTTAAGGTTTAAAAAGTCTTTTTCAGTCTTTCTGCTGATGTCACAAGTCCTTCATGAGATTGAAAAAAAATCATTGCCTCTTTGAAAATCACTGTAAAACAAACTCCTGAACAACTCGAAAAATCTACTAATTTATCACCTGATCAAATACGACGTGGAATAGAGTGGCTTAAACTAAAGGAATTAGCTAATGTCACTGAATCTCAAACAGTAAGTATATCCCTTGGAAAAAATGGATTGGAATCATTTCAAAAGGGATTACCTGAAAGAAGATTACTTGATTTACTAAAAAATGAATCAAAAAAATTACCGGATCTCCAAAAAGAACTTGGTAGTGTTTTTTGGTCCTGCTATGGGATTAGCAAGAAAAAATAATTGGGTAGACACAGTTGAAGAAAAAATCTTTCTAAAAAATTCCCCAACTGTACTTCCAGGAGAAAAAACTCTAAAACAAATTGGAGAAAATAAAATATCTAAAAATGAAATTGATGTAGACGATCTATCCTGTATTTTAAAAAGACCTGATTTTATTATTGAGAATGTAATAAAGACAAAAGAAATATCATTAACAGAAAGTGGTAAATCTGTTGAAATAACTACTGGTTTATCAGGCGAAATTAATGTTGAATCAAAAGTACCTGATGTATTTGTTGCACGAACTCACCCTCTCAAGGATACTATTGATGAAATTCGTGAGATCTTTGTTACTTTAGGATTCACAGAAATTATTGGTAATATGACACAACCTAGCTTTTGGAACTTTGATGCACTGTTTACTCCTCAAGATCACCCTGCACGAGAACTACAAGACACATTTTATCTTGATGGTATATCTGCAAAAAAAATTGGAACATCAGAACAAATTAAAAAAATTTCTGAATCTCATAAAAAAGGATGGAGATACTATTGGGACATTAATGAAGCCAGAAAAATGGTTCTTCGAACCCATACAACATGTGTAACAATTAAGCATCTTGCAGAAAACAAGCCTGATGAAGCCAGAGTATTCTCTCTTGGACGTGTATTTAGAAACGAAAAAGTAAGCTACAAACATCTTGTAGAATTTAATCAAATTGAAGGAGTTGTAGTTGGAAAAAATGCAACTTTGCGTGATTTAATGGGAATACAACGAGAATTTTACAGACGAATTGGGATTACAAAAATCAAATTCTGGCCTACATTCTTTCCATATACAGAACCGTCGCTCCAAACAATGGTCTATAATGATCGATTAGAAAAATGGGTTGAACTATTTGGTATGGGTATTTTTAGACCAGAAGTAACAAAACCACTTGGAATAACAAAACCTGTTTTAGCTTGGGGTGGTGGTATTGAAAGAATTGCAATGCTAAAATATGGACTAGATGATGTTCGAGAATTTTACAACAATAATTTAAGTTGGTTAAGGAGTACAACAAAATGCCAGTAGTTGAATTATCATACTCTAGACTCCAAAAACTAATTGGAAAAGTTTCAAAAAAACAAATCTCTAACTCCCTTCCTTTTTTAGGATTAGATATCGAGTCTGAAGACAAAGATTTGGTAAGAGTAGAGTATAGCCCGAATCGACCTGATTATTCTACTGATTTAGGTATTGTACTTGGTTTGCAAGGTCTGCTTGGAATTAAAACTGGAATTGTAAAATTAAACATAAAAAAATCAAATAACTATGCTATTCATGTAGATCCATCTGTCTCTAAAATTAGACCGTTTGTCACTGGAATAATTGCAAAAATGGTAGAATTGATGATAATATGATTAAACAATTAATGGCAATGCAAGAAGATCTTCATTTTGGAATTGGAAGAAAAAGAAAAAAATCCTCTATTGGAATTCATGATTTGGATAAAATTGTTTTTCCATTAAAATACACTACAGCAAAAAGAGAACACAAATTTACTCCATTAAATTCAAGTAATGATCTCACAATATCTGAAATTCTTAGTAATACTACTATAGGGAAAGATTATGGTTCTATTCTTGGAAATTCGTCGCAAATCCCTCTTATTTTAGATTCAAAAAAACAAACTGTATCATTTCCTCCTATAATCAACGCAGCTGTAACAACTGTTACAACAAAAACAAAAAATCTCTTTGTTGAAGTTACCGGAATTAACAAAGATGATGCTGAAGATATGCTTTCTGTAGTTGCCACAATACTTCAGACTGCTGGATTTACGCTTACATCTACAAAAATTTCTGGGGCAAAAAATACCTCACCAAAATTAGAATCAAGAAAAATATCGATTAATTCAGATTTAGTTAATCAAACACTTGGATTAAATCTCACTAATTCTCAGATTATTTCTTCTCTAAAAAATCTAGACTAGATGCTACATTAAAAGGCAAAAATATTATTTGTACAGTTCCTTCTTACCGCTTTGATATATTTGGTCCGATGGATTTAGTTGAAGAAGTTTCATTAGGTTATGGTATACAAAAATTAGAACCAATTTTATCACCATCACAAACTTTGGGACAGTCAAATCCAACTTCATTGAAACTCAAATCTATTAGTTTGACATTAGTTGGACTTGGATATTCAGAAGCACTCAATTCAAGCTTGACAAGTAAAAGAGTTCTCTATGAGATGACAAACAGAGAACCAATTAACGCAATCTCGGTATTAGATTCAAAAAGTCAAGAGCATACCATTTTACGAGATTCTATTCTCCCTGGATTACTAGAAAATCTTTCAAGAAACATTCATGCTGCATATCCTCAGAAATTATTTGAAACAGGTACTGTTTTTTCTAAAGGAGAACCTGTTAATGAAACAATTAATCTTGCAGGAATTAGTGCACATCAAGATGCAGCTTTTACTGAAATTAAATCGATTTTACAATCTGCATTGAAAACTGCATTTAATCTAGAAATTGAAACAAAAACTTTTTCACACCCAATATTTGAAGATGGAAGAACTGCTTCAATTTCAGTAAATGGCAAAACAATTGGCATTATTGGGGAAATTAACTCAAAAACAATTGAAAATTACAAGATACGTGTTCCAGTAGTAGGGTTTGAGGTTCATCTTTCTGAACTGATATTTGATTGATTTTTTAATTATCTGTAATTGTTTTTTAGAATTAACTCTTAATCTGTGCTTAGTTATTCTATGTCTTTGAATAATTACAATCAATGGTTTTTAGCATAGCTAAATCTATAGTTAAACGCCCAAGAGCAGGCACATAGACGGATTAGGATGATGATGATCGTATTGATACCAATGATTTCTAATTCACCCAGATGTGCTACAATGTGGGCAACCCCGGTTAGAAAACCCAAGGAGGTTTCGGCTAAAATACCAATGATCTTGCGCGAGTCAGAACCGGGGAACATTTACCAATTTTAAATCGTAAAACATATCATAACGGTATTAATTCTGAATATTGTGAATTATTGGTTAGCTAAACAAGAACCTAGCGGGCCAAGAGGATATAGTTTTGAAACACTCAAAAAAGATAAAAAAACAGTCTGGGATGGAGTTCATAATAATTTAGCACTAAAACATATGCGTGAAATAAAAAAAGGTGATCTTATTTTATTTTATCATACTGGTGATGAGCGACAAGTTGTTGGTATAATGGAGGTAACTTCAAATCCATATCCAAATCCAAAAGAAGAAAATAAGCGATTCATTGTATTTGATGTAAAATATAAAAAATCATTAAATCGATCAGTCACTTTAGATGAGATAAAAAAACAGAAAAAATTTCAAAATTGGGAACTCATTCGTATTTCTAGATTATCTGTAATGCCCGTACCAAAGCAAATTTGGGATACTATTATTGATATTTCCCAAAACTAAGTTCAGCATAATCGGTTTATTGATATAGTCGTTTTGTTTAATGAATACATGGCAACAGCTTATGTTTTAATAAACTGTGAACTAGGTTCTGAAGAGGCTATTATACAGCAACTAAAGGGTCTAGATGGTGTGAAGGAAGTTCATGGCACTTTCGGAGCATATGATATCTTAGCCAAGATTGAATCTGATACTGTTGAAAAACTCAGAGAAACAATTACTTGGAAGATCAGAAAAATTGAAAAGATTAGATCCACTCTAACCCTTATGGGTATAGAAGGTCAATCATAAACATTCTTTTTTCTTACCATGATTTTACATTTTATTTTTGTAATAAAAGAAGAGGATCTTGATAAACGCAAATCTGAATTTGCATATATTCAACAAATGGGAAATTTTTACAAAGTTTGGATTAAAGAAAAATTTGGTAAAGATTTTGAAGTTAAATGTGATGAATTAATTACAAAACCTAGAAGTCTTTTTCAAAAATTAGATACCCATACACTTCTAAAAGATCATCAACAAAGAGGAACTGAAATTTATCATTTCTATCTTTGTCATTTTAAACCCTTATGGACTGATTGTACATGTGAAGGATACCATGCTGAAAACTTTAGTATGGTTTGGTGGCAACCTCAAAAAGATAATTTTGATACATTGTTTCTTGCAGAAAAAAACTGTACAACTGTTTCTCATGTATTAGCACATGAATTACTACGAACATTAGGACATAAAAAATTTCGAGAAGTTGTTCATGACATTTGGACTAAGCATTTCTATGATCAATTAGAATTTGAACAATATGGGACTGACTTTAAAAAAACAGAAGGAAAACCCATGTTCCTTACAATTGATACATCTACTATTAAAATAAAAATAAAAATTAGTTAATTAAAATATTTTTTATATTCTAAAATCAGCATTTTGTTACTGAATAAATATTGTTTTCAAAATTTGCAGTTTTGAAATCAAGTTTATTTTCAATGTCATGTGTTCTAGATTTACTTAAATTTTCAAGCTCTACTAATGCATCTCCTCTAAATCCAACTGAAGAACCATAGATTGCATCACTTAACATGGTTCCGTGATCACCTTTCTTGATATCATCTACCATTCATAGAAACGTGTAGTCTCTTTTTTATTCACTGGATTACCTGTGGCTTTGTTTACTGCAACAGCAATATACATTCCATTATTTTTACAGCGACAGGAATTTTATGATTTGTTCCACTTGCTCCTGGTATTGTTTCATTTACTAAAACTTCACATTTATGATACATGCTAGAAACATATGCATAGAATCTATACTGTGCATATTTTCCTGCACCGTCTTCTTCACATCCGACAAATACTTTGTGTAAAAGTTCTAAAGCATCATCATTCATACTTTGCAATCTATCATCAATTCTTCCTCTTTCCAAAAGTTCAGATTTACATTCTTTTGCGATCAAAACTAAAATGAAATCTGGTAAATTATAATTTTTAAGAGCTGCAACAAATGCTCCTGCTTGAGACATTCCAAATTTTGGAAAACCCTTATTGACCATTTGGATACCTCAATTTAGAATATTTATTATTGTTCAACAATCAATTAGTAAGCTACTTTTGGTTTATAATTGTTAAGAAATTTACATGCCTACTACAATATTTGCTAAAATGTTTGCTAAAATGTTTGAATTGCAAATATTAAATTCCAGTTAAATTGACTAACTAATGTGGAAATAGACACAACTCCAGAATTTGTAACTCGTATTTACAACAAATCACGTGAAAATATTCAAAAATATAGAAAAATAATTGGCAGACCATTAACCCTTACTGAAAAAATACTATCTGGGC
>JAAUVF010000130.1 GCA_012030815.1 Nanobdellota archaeon
AGATAGAATGAAAAATAAATTGGGATTTCACTATTTACTTAGATTAAATGAAAACTTTCATACTCTCAAATAATTTTCAAATGTAAATTTTTTGACTAGAATCTAGACTTTATTGAGATTATTAGAATTCTCTATTTCTAAAATACACAATCATCATTATCACTTATTATCTACTATACGTAAATCCTCATTAAGGTATTATAATGAGCGTTACTAAAGAACAAAAATATTCAAGTTATGGTAGTTATGACGTTTCTGATAAGTTAGATTTGTATTTACCAAACACAGAAATTCATATTGAAAGAAAATCTGATAATCGATTATCATACTATAGAAAAAACTCTACAAATCAAGAAATTAGAAAGTCAATTCCTCAATCAAAGGAATCTATTTCCTTTGAACTATGTCCTGTTTTGCCACTTCACTTACCTGCAAAAAAACGCAGGATCTAATCTTTCTTCGTTTAGAAGAATCTATCTTTATTGAAAAAAAATCCACTGTTGATGTATCTGTTCAATTCCCCATGGAGATGGGACTTTTTATAATAAATTCAAAGGATGACTCAAAAGAGCTTTTTGATTGTTTTACATGCGAACCAATGCATTCACGATTTGCATTATACGGCACCCCTGAAAATGGAAAACTATGCATGTATTCCAAGGTCAAACCATTGGAAAATTCTGATTCAGATCCATATATTTTTGCTAAAATGAAAGTTACTTTAACAAATGACTTGGCTAGTGGGGCGTTTGTTGGAAAACTGGTATTTCCAATCACTACTCATAAAATCTACTATATTGAGAACTCTTCTGAAGTTCACATTGACAATATCACAGGTGTAATAAAACAAGATATCAATAATGAGATAATTGAAATAAATCCAGAATCATATATTGATAAAAAACAAACCATGGAAAATAGTTTCTTATTCTGATAATGCCAACAATAAATCATTTGTCATGGATAAGGGGTTTGATTAGATGGTTCTTGAAATTTTAGATACTCAATTGATGGACGGTGTAACTCTTTGGAGTTTGCTGATAACCGGAATTGTAATTTTTGTTGGTATTATTGTTGCTAGGATTGTCCGGATGATTTTACCAAAAATTTGCTCCCAACATGCCAGTTCATACAGTAAAAACAATGAACAAAACTAAATCTATTACGGGATAATTATTTTATTTCTTTTGGCTGCAACTGCAAGTCAAGGAATTGATCTTGGAGGGTTAGTAGTTGGAGCCGGATTTATGGGAATTGTAATTGGATTTGCAGCACAGTCAGTTGTATCTAATATGATCTCTGGAATATTCTTGCTAGTTGAAAAACCTGTAAAACAAGGTGATACTGTTGAGGTTGTTGATGCTAATGTATCTGGAAAACTAATTGACATTAATACATTCTCGTCAAAAATTCAACAATTTGATGGAACAGTAGTTAGAATTCCAAATGAAAAAATGTTCACATCCAATCTTCGCTCCTTTAACTTATCTGAAGTTAGAAGAAGTGAGGTCTCTATAGGTATTGGATATGCTGAAAACATCGATAAAACAATTCAAGTTATTAAAAATGCAATTGCAACAAATGTTGTTTACTCATTAATGGAACCTGAACCTCAGTTTTCTATTTCAGAGCTTGCTGATAACAGTGTCAACATATTAATTCGTATTTGGTATCCACGAGATGATCTGCTTCAAGTGATGCCTAATTTACTTAAAGTAATAAAAAATGCTCTTGATGATTCAGGCATTGAAATTCCATTTCCACAAAGAGTTGTATGGGAAGGAAAAAATTCTAACAATAAACCAACAAATAATTAGATTTTGATATTCTGTCTGAAGTCTTTTAGTTTTGAATTTCTCTTAAAATGGTCTTTTTGGAATTTATTACATATCAAAAAATTTGATTCTATAAAGCATTTAAATTCAAACACTTCTAATGAAAAATATTGGAACAAAAAGCTCTTGCATGTCCAGTTTGTCAAAGTAATAAGGCTGAAATTGCTGGTGAGGATGTTAAACTAGGTGGAAAATTTCAGGATAAGGATTTTCTAACAACTCCATTAACTGTTCTGAGATGCACAAGATGTGGATATACATGTTTTTGATAAAATGGCACAGTTCACCACACAAGAAGAATCTTTGAATGAATCTTAATTATTAAAAACTATTGTTCTATAATTCGTTGGTTATCTAATTCAATTAATAGGTCTTGAATCTCTTCTGGAGTCTCTGCACCGTATACTATGAGGATTCTATCTTGATCCATTGGCTCATAATCTACAATATTGTTTACTTTTTCACCATTGATGTAGAAATGTAATGTGTAATCTTCATTTGTACAAAACTGTCTGCCGTCTTGGAATATGAAGCAATCATCATCAACTTTTAATTTCATTGAATTAAACAAATATCCTAAATCCACACCTGTAGCATGTTTGTGAACCGTAGTTCCATCGCCTCCTTCAAAATGAATCCAACTTGTTTTGATCTGATAAGCTGGCAATGAAAAATCAAATGTATCTCCAAAAATCTTAACTAGCATTGCCGAATGTGTGTGCTCACTGCCTAATGGGCCTGCTCCTTGTGGACCTCCCGGTGCATTCTCTGTCATATTCATAAATATCCATACTGAATAGCCGACAATTACGGCTATTATTGCCAATACTCCTATTGTGATCAATTGATTTCTTTCTTTTTTCAGAAGAGCGCTTTGTAGCATAATTTTCACGTTTTTGTTCTCGCTCTCTTCTTTCTTTTCTTCCCATGAGTAATCAAGATTCAAAAATTTACCCTAATTAACTGTTCGATGAAACAATAAATAAAATCAAAATTTCAACATTTACTATGAGTTGTATTTTTTGTGATATATTATCAGGAGTTAGAGATGGCCATATCATATATGAGGATTCAACACATGTTGCATTTTTGGACAAATACCCAATTGATGTTGGTCATAGTTTGGTAGTCCCAAAAAAACACTATGAAAAAATAACTGATATGGATTCTAATGCTGTGGGTGATTTATTTGCAATTGTGCCAAAGATCGCTACTGCAATTTTATCTGCAACAAAAGCTGATGCATTTAGTCTCGGGCAAAATAATGGTAAAGCTGCAAAACAGATTATTCCGCATGTTCATATTCATATTATCCCCCGCTATAATCATAAAGGGACAATTTGGACTAAACGTTCAATTTCAAATAATGATGAATTATTACTTTTAGCAAAAAAATTAAGTCTTTGCTTCCTTGATATGACCTGGATTGTATCGTAGTATTGCACCTACCTTGCCCAAGCTTGATAGCATAGTTCCGTGTTCTGCACTTCCTGAAACTACTTCTAATCTGCTTCCTGTTTTAGCTGCAAGTAATTCTAAATAATCTACAATGTCTTGTTCATTTGGTTCTACTTCCATTGCATTACATCCTGGACAAGGATTGCTTGCATATTCTGTTTTTTTGGAATGACGTCTCTTCGCTCAACGATTATCTCTTGTAAATTCTGACATCTTCGGCATTTTCCTTCGACTCGGTTTAAATTTGTGTCATCAGTTATGATTAAAGTTTTTTACAACATTATTTTTTAAGAGTTCAATTACATCTTGTAATCCATATACTCCTAGTCCTGAATGAGAGTTGACTTCTCTAAATAGATCTTCAATTAATTTTTTCTTCTACCATTCTAAAATCTGATAAAAGTTCAGCAGATTTTGCAAATGCCTCTCTAATTCCTTCTGCTCCAGAATACCCACAATCAAGTGTATTGATGATCATATTTTGTAATCTATACTCTAAATAATTTCCATTGATAAAATCCTCTTTTGTAGGTCCTGGTCCTGAAATAATTAATCCTTTTACTGGGTATATGTCAATAAAATATTCTCTTGTAGTTCCAGCAACTCTGTTGTAAAAATATGAGAGTTCCATCTCTCTTAATTTC
>JAAUVF010000131.1 GCA_012030815.1 Nanobdellota archaeon
TGTATTGTTAGTTGGTAGTGGTGTGTCTAACATGGCTATCTCTTCGGTATTATAGCCAAACTCTTCTATGGTTTGTCTTGAATGGTGATCTTTTCTAGATATGCTTTGTTTGCTTCTTCTTTGGTTCCGCCATTTTCAAGAATACTGTTTCTAAGTTGCTGTGCTTCCTCAAAAATATTTTTGGTAAAGTTCATCTGATTCACAATTGTTTCTCTTACTGCCGGATCCAAGTTTTTTACATAATCATCATACTTGTATCCTGAAAAAACACCTGATCCTGGAACTAGTTCTTCTATCTCCTTTAAGAGCAACTCATCGGCAATTTTTGTTTGCTCTTCGATGTATTTCTGTTCTTCTACTATTTTCTCTGCAATCTTCTTTTCTGTGATAAATTCTTGTAATAATTTCTGATAATGTGTGTATAAGATAAAGCCTATTGGGTCTCTTTCAAAGTCTGTTGATTGTGCATTAAGATACTTTATTGCTTCTGGAGTAGACAGTTTTGCTTCAACAACTGATGTTGAAGTTAACTCTCCCATGACTTGAAATTCTGTATTTGCCATACCTGTTTTCCATCAGGTGAGGATGCCATGATCTTTACGATATAGGTTCCTGGCATTCTATTGTAATTGCTAAGTTGCGCCATAAACTCGCCTTGCTCATTAGTAGTTGTAAACATAGAGTCATGTCTTGTACTGATATGGACACTAACGTCTTTTACTGGCTTTGAGGCGTGGTCTGTAATTCTACCTGTAATTGTCGGTGCATCCTCTGGCAGTACCTTTGCGTTATCTATGTTGGTCTGAATTATTAGGCTCCATAATGCGGCATCTGAGGCTGGTATGAGCATACTTAGTGCAAAAATTGCAAATAATCCTACAAATACAGCCTTGTTTTTGAGCACTATTGCGATTCTAATCTATATTGATAAGACAAAGAATAAAGAAAATCTAGCCTCCATGTAATTTTATTTGATCAAGTGAAATCTGATATTTCTAATCTTGACCCCGCTATAGTATTTTTCAGTAGAATTTGTACGAATTGTTTATGTATTACACTTTTTTGATTTTAATATTGGTGTCTAGATTTACTTTAGCAGTACTGCTAATGCTTGGTGCTACACTAATCATTCAAAGCGCTTATGCTCAAACTAGTACCGATGTTACATCTGGCGAACAAACTACTCTATCAAAAGACTTGGCAAATAATCCTGTTGCACAAGACATACTAAAAAAAATTGAGCAGACAAAAAATGGATTAAAGAACTTGAAGACAGAAAGTATGAGGAACTAGAAGCTAAAGCAGAACTTGATGCAAAAAGAGCACAAGCACTTGATAAATTAAATCAAGATCTTAAAGAATGGGAATCTCTATGGGAATATTATTCGCCACGAAATTCATTTTCTAGATTTGTAGATACAGTTGATGACACTCCTGTTAAAGGTGTATTTTGGGATCAGTTTGAATTCCATCAGATGAAAGTTGATGCAGGTAGAGAGGCACTTAAGATAGTAATTGCAAACGGTGGTTCGCTAAGTGAAGCACGTCAAGCATACCATCTTGCAGCAGAGACAAAGAGAATTGAACTAATTGAAGCAAACAGTATTTTTAACGTAAATCATAACTTGGCATATTACAATCAACAAATTTTATTTAACAAACAAGGACAATTCGTTGAAACTCCGATAACTGGCGAACAACTTAGGAAATACTACGAAGACTATAGAACAAATCCTGCATATCTCAAAGCAAATCCTGATGATGTAGTGTCTTGGGAAGATTTTGGAAAGACATCTCCTGACACTGAATGCAGAAAAGGCTCTGTTGTAGTGTATAGGTATCATGCAAATGATTATGTTTGTGTTTCAATGTTTACTGCAGAGATGTGGATTCGTCATGGAATGGGTGAGATAACAGGAGTTTCTACATCTCAATCAAAAGAAAATTCCGTTTCTCCGCTAACAAAATGCGATGAAGGATTTACTGTAGTGTATGCATTAGAATCTGGCAAGTATTCATGCGTTTTACAAGAGACTGCAGAGTCTTGGATTAGTCAGGGAATCGCAGAACAACATAATCCTCAATCATACATCATAGATAAAATTGAGGACAAGGACTTGTCAGTCACTATAATTGGAATCAACCAAAAAATTCAAGGATTTTATGATGAACTTGCTGTACAGCAAGCAGATCTAAAAGTAAAATTTGATAAAAAATATGATGATGCATTATCCCAATCAAAACTAGATGAAAAAAAGGCAATAAAAGATCAAAGTGAGCGACCTAACATGACAAAAGAAGAACTAAGCAATAAAATTATTCAGATACGAAAACAATACGACTCAACAAAAGACAATATTATGCAAGAAAAAGCAGATGCGCTAAAAGCACTTGATAAAAGTCATGATGAAGACTTGCAAAAGTTTGCTTTGACATATGACCTTGATCCATATGTCAAGATAGTCTGGAATTCAGATTATGCAAAATATGAAGCAGTCAAGAAAAACTAGTCTGCCTTAACTGTTATTTTGAATTTCATGTGATGTAATAGAATATGTTTAAAATTCTGTAAAACAAATACAACTGTGGATGTTTCTGTTGTAAAAGCAACCAAAAAAGATATTCCGATTATTCTTAAACTGCTATATGAGCTAGATAGACCTACTCCAAGTAATGATAAAGAAATCAAAATGTTTCAAAATCAAATTAAAGAATACTTTACTGATTCACAAAAAATAATCTTCCTTGCAAAGCACAACTCAAAGACAGTAGGACTTGTAAGTGTAATTTTCCTTAAGCGATTAAATAGAATAAAACTTGAGATGTATATTCCTGAACTAATAGTTACAAAAGAATTAAGAAATTCTGGTGTTGGAAAAAAGATAATTCAACACTGTATAGCCCTTGCAAAAAAGAAGGGATGCTATAGAATAAGACTAGAGTCTGGAAATCAACGAAAAGAATCGCACAATTTTTACAAAAATCTTGGATTTGAGCAATCTGCTCTGTCTTTTGCTATGAGTATGTGATAAACAGTTTAGTGTTTTAGCTTGCCAACAATTTTTTTTGACTAGTCCTCTAAAACATATTTTTTAGAATTTGATGTGATGCTAATTAAAATAATTGTCATAGCCTCAATTCTTGCTTTAGGCATATTTGTTATTACTGAAACTAATGGCGTATTTTCAAGTTCTGCTGTAATTGATTCTGTAAAAGGTCACGCAAGCACACTTGAAACAAAAACTAACGAATCAGTTGAGACAGGTATTGATTTGATCAAAACTGTAGATGAAACCGGAAGTAAAATTAGTGATAAGATAAACAATGTACAAGAATCTGCAAAAGAATCTACAAAAGAAATATCTCAAAAGATTTCAGAGTTTAACCCACTACACAAAGATAAATCTCCTGAAAATATTCCAACTGATGAATCTACTCTACCTGGACAAACCACTACAAAAAATTCTGATTCTGGTAATAAAGAAATCCAATTCAATTACGATGGCTCTCCAATTTATGAAAATTTGTCATTATCTATGACTCAGCAATCAAATGGTGATATTTTGCTAGAGTATTCAGATGCTACTGGAAATACTCAAAGTGCTAGTGTGATAATTAGAACTGGCGAGAAAACCGTTTTTTCTGGAACTTTTTTTACATCAAATTTTAAGACAATAATCAACGATCTCTCCCAATCATCATACTATGTGGATATCACAGTTGATCACAAAGAGTATGGTATTGTAAGTTCCACGTTTAATTCTAGTGATAATGTTGATTCTAAGGTTGATGGAGTATTCCAGTCATGATCTTGGTTTGTATCTATTTATACAAAGTAGATTAGTATCTGATATGGAAGAAAATAACACCGAATCAAAAACACTTACTGATATATTTGAAAAAAGCATTAAACAGTTTATTGTTAATCGTGAGTC
>JAAUVF010000132.1 GCA_012030815.1 Nanobdellota archaeon
CTACTGCTTTTAGTGGTGAAAAACTTATTTTTCCATGAGGTAATTTTTCTTCACTTTGAAGAAATTGTATTTTTCCTGAAACTATTTGTTTATGATTATTACATGTAACTCCAACCATGTATTCATCTTTTTCTACAATAACTGAAACTACAAATTCAGGAGGATTAACACATTGTTTTCCATTTTCCATAATGGAGCATCTATCAGGTAACATACTAAAACTCTAATTTTATGAGATATTAATCTTGATTAATACATAGTCAATTTAATACCGACTAATTGTAAATTAAAAAGCATGACACATAATTTTGATCTAGTAATAATAGGAGGCGGCATATTAGGTTCATCATTATCTTATTTTCTCAGTTTCCTAAACAAAACAAAAGAAATTGTAGTGATAGAACAAGCACATAGTGTTGCATTTCATACAAGCGGTAGAAATACAGGAAAAGTTCATGCGCCATATCTGTACAATCCTGAGCAAAAAAAGATGTTTGCAAAAGCATCTTTTCATGGATATGAGATGTGGGAAGAATATTCCAAATTGAAAAATTTGCCATTTAAAAAAGATGGGGTGATAGAAGTTGCTCTGGATAAAAATGGAAACAAAGTTTTAGAGAAATATTTGAAATGGGGAAAACAAAATGGATTACAAGACAACGACATAAAATTAATAGATAAAGAGGAGTTAAAAAAAATTGAACCAGAGATAGTATGTGAATCTGCACTCTATGTTTACAAAGATGGGTCTACAGATTATTCAAAATTAACAAATTCAATTATCAAAGAAAGCGTCAATAATGGAATAAAACTACTTGTAGACACCAAAGTAACAGACATCAAAAAAGATGGTAACAAATGGAAAATCACACTAGAGAATGAACATGAGATTTTGACAAATTTTATAATCAATGCTGCAGGTGGTGAATCAATTGACATTGCTCATAAAATGAGTATTGCTGAAAAACTCACAGATGTGCATTTTAGGGGGGAATATTGGAAAGTTCCAAAGGAGTATAGTAATTTAACAAAAGCAAGTGTGTACTCTGTACCGCAATATCCAGATTATCCATTTTTAGATCCACATTGGATTATCAGAGTGGACGGAAGTTGTGAGATTGGACCAAATGCAGTGCCAGTGTTCAGCCCATATGGTTATAACAAATCAGAGAACATCAAGGAGTTTATTCCAAAATTACTTGAGATGTTAAATTCAGGAGCCAGAAAAGTGATATTTGATAAGCAGTTCCAAGAGCTTGCGATAAATGAAATTCAATCTTCAATGTCAAAATCGGCAATGGTAAACAGAGTAAGACGATTCTTACCAAAAATTGATGCCGAAAAGATTACTGAAAAAGGAACTGCAGGGATTAGATCATCAGTAATTAATGAAAATGGTCAATTTGTTCCAGATGTTATTTTAGAAGAAGATTCAATGTCGTTTCATATTTTGAATTATAATTCACCTGGAGCTACAGGAGCATTACCGTTTTCTGCACATATTGTAAATCATTTAAACAAGCAAGGAATATTTCAAAGTGAAAATTTAGATGCACAGTGCGGTCCATGGAAATTTGGCAGTATTATAGAAAAAATGACTCTATAGAAACAACACAGATCAAACGAAATAACTAAAGCAAAGTAAAAAGTAACAAAAAATATTATGAGTGCGACAAATCAATTACGTGCGGATCATGATCAAGTTAGACGTCTTGAAAAAATAGTTTCAAAATGCGCTGTAGAATTATACAAAGGAGAAAACATTCCATTTTCAGATATTGATAAAATTATCTTAGTAATATCAGAATTCATAGATACAATTCACCATTCAAGAGAAGAAGATTCGTACTTTCCATGTGTGGCTAGCTACGATAATCTAAAAGAAGAAATTCGAAAGTTCATGATAGAACATGAATTTGGTAGAAATATTGCCAGAAAAATTTCAGAATACATGAAAAAATGGAAAAGTGGAGAAGATGTAAGAGAGCCAGTGGCTAGATATTTGAGAACATATTCAATATTCCTTTATGATCATCTCAATAAAGAAAATAAATTCTTTGATGATGCGGAGGCCAATGTATTATCTAAAGAAGAAGAGATTGAGATGTATGAACAATACAGATCAGTAATAGCAATAGTAAAAAAGGTTGAACAGATGATTGCAGAGATCGATTGGTTAGAAACAAGACAATGGTACAAAAAATAGAATCATAAAATAATCAAAACATCAGTATTAAATTATGAAAAGAGTATAAAATCTAGAAATCTTTAAGTTTTCGTATTACGTGGTTAAAGAATGGGCTTTTTAGATTCCATATCAAAGAAAAACAAAGAGGTTGTAAGTGACGGTTTAGAAAAAGAGCTAGAAAAAACTCTAGTCAAAGACTTGATGTCAAAAAAATTGATCACCACACCATATTCTACAACAATATATCAAATATCCAAGATGATGGAACAAGGAATCGGAGCAGTTTTAGTAAAAAAAGATTCTGCAACTGTAGGAATCATAACAGATAGAGATTTTGCAATTAAAATTGTTGCCAATAAATTTCCTCTAGATACACCAGTGGATAAAGTTGCATCGTTTCCTTTACAAACAATTGGTCCAAACGAATCAATTTTAGATGCAGCAAAACAAATGGCATCAAAAAAAATTCGCAAATTAGCAGTATCTGAAAATAATAACATAGTTGGGATAATTACCTCAGGAGATATTATTAGGCAGATATCTCGGATTAGAAAATAAAGCCAGTTTACAACACAACTTGGAAGTATAAATTAAAGTCAATACAACTGTAGACAGATAGAAGATGGAACTTAGATGGGTTGACAGATTCATAATTGCAGCAATAATTCAAGGTGCACTAGTTACTGTTATGGCGCTAGTAATTGTCACATTACAAATGATGAATAGTCAAATCAACATAATTCAGTACTTGTCATTATCATTTGATGGAACTGCCAAGTGGTTCTTTTTGGGAATAATATTTCATTTAATAATAATAGTTGCAGTTGCAGTGACTGCCTTATTTTACAGCCATCTTGAAATAACTATGGGTAAAAAATTTACAAAGACTTCAAACATACTAGCTGGAATTCATCTTGTTGGAATGAATGTTGGAGGTGCTGGTGCGATGATGATTATGACATATGCAGGATTGGCAGGAACTGGATTACTTAGTGTTTTTTCAGAAGGGAAGTTAGGTCCAAAGTATCCAGCAATCATGGATTCGTTTATCGAACCAATTGGCGGGTTCATTGCATTTCTTGCAATGGGTGTTGTATGTGGTGGTTTAGGATTTTTAATTGCATATAGGAATAAATGATTTTTTTTATTTGAAATAAAAAATTAGAAAATTAATCAATAGTTTAGTATCTTGGTAATCCATCATCCTCAAGATTTTTCCATTTCTTTTTATCAGAAATGCTATTCTTGCTCAAATAGTTTGGTGGATTATCGATAGTTTTAGCCATTTTCTTTTTTCTTGCATCCATTTGTCCAGGAGTCATTAGTTTATCTCATTAGTCATGATATTTTGAATTTGGAATATTTTTCAAATTCATCAGATCAAAAGTATCTTTGCTGTTAGATATTTGACTTTAATTATGTAGTTGTGGCATGCCTTTTACTATATTGTTTAGAATTTTCTCGGATTTGTAATCATGGATTTTATTACGAGCTTAGATGGCATAAACGAGATATGGTTGCTGTTTCCCATTTAAAATCAAAAAAATCATGACACCATCTAACAAAATCTGTATTGCTACAAATTATTACATTTTCCATGTCAGTTACTCCATTTCTATTAGGCAGCATTAAGACATGCTTGTGTTTTCTGATGCAATGATGTTGATTTAGACATTATCGCTAAGTCTTTGTTTAAACTTGTGGTGTGTTGGTTTGTCAAATCCTGTTTACTGAGTATAGGTGTATT
>JAAUVF010000133.1 GCA_012030815.1 Nanobdellota archaeon
CAAATCCTTGACGATCTACATCCACGACAAACGATTCGCCGATGACGGCTTGATCGAGTGCCGCGCCCGCCGGGCTCCGGAACGCGACACTGAATTCCATGAAATCATCGGCCGCCACGCGGACCGTTACCGTCGCCTCATTCGAGACGCCGCCGTCGGTATCGGCAACCGTGTAGCGGAACGAGTCGATGCCGGAAAAATCCTGGGCCGGCGTATAAGTGATTTCACCGTTCGCTTGAACGATTACGGAACCAGCCGCCGGAGCGCTCGTCACGGCGACGGAAGCGGGATCGAGATGTCCTTCCGGATCAACATCGTTCGTCAGCACATCGACAACGACGGCGACGCCTTCCGTGATGGCGGCCAAGTCGTCGTTGGCGACCGGAGGCGCGGAAGCGGCAAATCTAAAATCTGAAATGACGACCTCGATCGGCTGACCATCCGCCGGCGCCGTGCCGGAGTTTAGCCACAAATTGAAGCGATAGTTCGCGCGGCCAGCCGTCGGGACGAAATGATTTTCGGTCGGATCGTGGTGAAAAGTGTTTGCGAAAATCACCTTCTCCGCCGGATAGTCAAAAGGATCATGATGGCCTTGCAAGGCGACAAACTCGATCGAATCGGCGGACCAGGAGAAAAACCGGGTCAACGCGGCATCATCGGTCAAATCGGGAATGGTGTACCGCAGTAGATTGCCCGATGTCTGGTACGGTTGAACGACGATCTGAGCGTTCGTCGGGTCGGTAGCGTTGCCCCAGCGGCTGTCTTCGAAATCGATTTCGCGAAACGACCCACCTGTTGATTCATCGCCGTACGAATCCCACGTGAACGCCCCAAACGTGACGTTGGCCGGCAACGTGTCGGTTCGGCTGTCCGTTTGAAATCCATAGGTGCCGTAGCCCAAGTCATCGACCAGAATCACTTCGGTCGACCACCACTTCCCGCCCCGTTCGTGGATCGTCAAGTGCAGGCCGTCGTCATCGACGAACACGTCGTTCGCATCGTTCGAAAAGTAATTTCCGCCTAGCAATTGCGGCCCCGGCCCGACGCGGAGCGGGGCTTCCTTGACACCCCACGTGTGCCCGGCGAATTCAAAGGTCCGGCTGTAGCGTTCGACGCAATCGAGGGCGAGCGGGTTCAGGGCCAAAGGAATACGACCAGCCCCTGCCGCTGGCGGTGGCGTGGTTGACCGGGCAGGGTGTTCGGTTTGCGCCCGGCGGCATCCGCAAAGGCGCCGCTGGGTTCGACATCACCTTCCTGCACCCCAAGGCGAACGACGCGTTTCCGATCGCGGGCGAGGGCGTGCTGATCGAACTGGTGCAGGCGCCGCCCGAGGTGGTGGCAGCCTTCGCGAAGCTGGCCGCCCAGCCGGCCTGAGTCCGCCTGCATCCGGCCGGTCCCTGCCTGGGCAGGTTCTGGCCGCCTATTCGCAGATCATGTAGGTCTTCGTCAGCGACTCCAGCACCTCGAACTCGCCCGCGAAGCCGGGCGGAATGTACAGCCCTTCGCCCGGCCCCGCTTCCTCGAAGCGCCCGCGGCGGCGTCGCGGCGGAGAAAATTCTCACGCCTCGAGCGAAGCATTCCTCATTTTCCCTCTTGTCGGGTCGAGGTCCCCGCGCGCCCGGCCTCGCCGGCGCGCCCCCTGGAACCGCCCGAGAGGAGGCGAGAGATGTCTGAAGCTACGTGGCCCGACGAAGGTCTCTATCATGTGATCCTGGCCGACCCGGATCTCGAACCCACCCTGACCCCGAGGCTGCGCCCCGCGCTGCACTGCTATCTGCGGACCTGCATCGAGAGCCTCGACGCCAAGCTGATCACCGCCGGCGGGCGCCCGACCACGTGCACCTGCTGGTGGACGCTCCCGAAGGCTGGGACTGCCTCCGCGTTCTGAGCCGGCTCCTCGAGCGCGTCGATCCCTGTCGCGGCGCGGACTTGCCCGGTCTGAGCCTGGGCGGTGATCACGGTCTCTTCCCCGTCCCCCGCTGCCATCGCCGCGAAGTCGAGCGCCTGATCCGCCGCCAGGCGCGAATCCACCGGCGCATGACCTTCGAGGAGGAGGTGGCGCGCGAAATGGCCGCCACCGCCCGCTGGGCCGCCGGCCTGAAGAGCCCCAGGACCCCCGCCGGTAACGACCGCCCCGGCGATCCCGACGACGGTTTCCTACTTCACCTGACCCTCGACCTCGGTCCGCGGGGGTAGGGGTTGAGGAAAGAAGATCGTTGCAGGTGGTACACCATCGATCCCAGCCAGCCGGCGGAGGAGACCTACGAGGTCCGGGCCAATGGCGTGCTCCTGACCCACGACGCCCCGTTGCCAGACGGAGCCGGGTCGGTCCCGGGCCTCGCTCTCTCCATAGCTACCGGCGGCACGGTTCGCGGCTGAGCGTCTCAAATCCTCTCTTGGGGTTCGCTCTTCTCGGTCGGGGCATCTCTCCTTGTTGCTTCGGTCTGCTGCCTTCTGCCTTGAAGGGCGCACAGTTATATGCTATGGTATAAATTACCGTGACAGCGAAGCATCTCTCATTGTCGCGAATGCATTTCTGCATTCCACTCATCCCATGGTGCGAGCAGCCGTGAAATGCTCGAGAAACAGGAGCTCCTCCCATGCGCACGAAGACGCGCTCTCTTATGTTCCCATCGGTCGTCATTCATACTCTTCTGATCGCAGCTCTCCTCGGTCTGCCTAGCGGGGCCTGGGGCATTGGCTTGTCGAGTGCCGCCGCCGACCCCGCAGGCGCCTTGACGAACGAGCCCCTGGCTCCGGTGCCGGTGAAGACTTGCGAAGGAGCCTTCTCCCAGCTAGCCGACCAGTTCATCCATCATTCGCAGACCGCAGGGCTGTTTGCGGGAGCCTCGGTGGTGCTTTCGGGCTATGTCGACGCCCCCGACGAGGCCGTGGCCGACATCGTCAGCAAGGCGGCGTTCATCGCGTACCCGCCACAGCCTTTCAAACGTCTACCACCTCGATGCGACCTCCATCCCCGACCCGGCCCTGCTCGCCCAGGCCACCCAGGAGTACACGGATTATGTAGCTCCGCAGGTGGCGTCTGGTGATTGTCTGGTCAGCATCCTGTGGACGACCGTCGACGGGGAGACCTTCGAGACTCTCGGCGTCGGTTCGGGATCTGGAACGCCGAAGTTCGAGTCTCTTCTCGACATGCTGCTGACGAGTCCCCTCGTCCCCGGTTCCCGTCCAAGGGCCAACCTCGCCGAGGCCGCCCCCACGGGCCGGCACACGCAGACCTTCAAGAACCTCATCGGTGTGACCAAGGCTTGGGGCTCCGTCAGTGTCAGTGCCCTCGGTGCCGATGGTTGCCAGGCGTCCTTCACCGCCAGCTTCACCTCCAGTGCGGCCTTTCCTTTCGTGGTCGAGCCTGGCACCGCCGCACCGCCGGTGACGGTTACCTGCTTCACCAAGGAGGAGTGCGAGTGCCGTGGCAACAAGGGAGATAAGGTCAAGCCCAACAAGATGGAATGCGGTCAGACATCGCAGTCCTTCAGTGTCATCGGTCGTATTGGTACCCAGTGGTTCGGTGCCGATATCATCAGCTACCCGGGCACGGTAAAGGCCTGGGTATGCGCCGACGGCCAGTCGGGCCAGGGCAACTTCTGATCCGCCCATCGGTTACCGGCGGTTGAACCGCCGGCCTTGCAGCGCCCACCAGGACGAGGGGAGAGTGATGATAGGCCCCTTCCTTGGTGGGCGTTACTGCGTCTGGTGGCAGCGGGTGAGGCCGGCCTCAGGCGCGGAGCGGGGTGCCGTGCTCGGCGGCGCGGAGGGCAAACGAGAGCCCGGCGACGCCGGAGCCAATGACGAGGTAGTCGAAGCGGTCGCGCATGGAGTGAGAGGGCGTTGAGGATTCGAGTTTGGTGGCGAGCGAGAGCGGGTGGAGACGTCGGCAC
>JAAUVF010000011.1 GCA_012030815.1 Nanobdellota archaeon
CATCTACTAACAGTTTCAATACTTTTTTTGTTGATTCATCCATGTCTACCTCTACTTTTTCTTGTTGATCAAACTCATCTGCAAAATTTCCTGCTAATTCAATTAGTTTTTCTATTTCTGGATCAGAGTTTTTGATTACTCCATAATCTAGCAGTTTTTTTGTAACTCTTTCAACTCTATTTTCTTTAAACATTTTAGCCAATTCTACTAATAGTCTATAATTGACATGGATGCCTGGCTGCTTTGGTGGATTTAACAAATTCACGTATTCATAGAGTCCTTTTGATTTTATTAATTTGGCATCATTATCTACTTTAATTTTTCCAAAGAATATGTCTTCTAATTCATTGTATTCATTCATCAATGCTGGTATGTCTTCAAAACCTAACTCTCTTGCTCCTGTGATTCTTTTGTAAAGCAATAACAATATTGATTTTGGGCTTCCAAACTCCATCCATTTTTGTCCTGTAACGACATTACCTAATGATTTTGAAATCTTCTTTCCACCTTTATCTAAAAACATTTCATATTTGATATGATGTGGATGTGGAAAATTTAAAATTTCATCTGATACCCAATCATTTACTTTAACAGAATCCATAATGTCTTTTCCATACGCTTCAAATCTGATATCAAATGCTGCCCATCTTGCAGCAAATTCTACTTTCCATGCTAATTTTCCTAAATCTTTAGCAATGTCTGCTTCTCCTTCATGGTTGCATCCTTTAATCATTTTTGAGCCAATCTCTGCATCATGACACTTGTATCTTACTTTCTTTTCATCTGCTAGATACTCAAAAGCTTCTGCAGTGTAGAGTCTATCGCAATTTGAACAGACTGGAAAGTATGGAAGAAATTTCTGATATTTTTCTTGACCTACTAATTCTGAAATTTTGTCCCCTATCTTTGAACTATTCTGTAGAATTGTGTGAATTTGATCTTTCAGTAATCCATTATTGTATGTGTCTTTGGCTCTTCTGAATTCATATTTTATTCCCATTTTATCCAAGCCATCTAGAAGAATACTGCTCATGTGCATTCCATATGACTCATGACATCCAAATGGATCTGGAATCAGTGACACTGGTTTTGCTAAATGTTTTTCCAAGTTATCAGGAAATCCTTCTGGGATTTTTCTTAATCCATCTAAATCATCAGAATACGCAATTAACTCTGATTTGAATCCATAATTTTCTAGTGCAAGTTTTACTCCATATGCTCGCACGGCATCTCCTAAACTTCCAATATGTGGTACTCCGGAAGCTCCTAACCCGCTTTCAACTTTTAATAAATCTAAACTTCTGCCTAATTCCTTTTCACGTTCTAGCAATTCATGAGCTAGTTTGTCTATCCAAGTACCTTTTCCAAATATTTCTTGCTCTGACATATCTTATTCTTTATTCAAAGATTTTGACATGTATGGCCCATATAACGAATACCCTAATTTTTGATAATATTCTCTTGTCCCTACAGCGCTAATCACTAATAATTTTGTAGCATTGAATTCTTCTTTAGAAATTTTTTCTGCTCCTTTCATTAGATTTTTCCCTAGCCCTGAATGTTGTATTTCATTTTCTCCTTTTTCTCCAAGCTTCAATGATTTGCCATACACGTGTAATTCACGTACTATGCAGGAATTATCTTCAACCTCTTTTCTATGTGCAAGAATGCTTGGTTTTCTTAATCTCAAAAATCCGTAAATTGATTCATTTGTATCCTCATATGACAAAAATACCTCCTTCCCGCCAGATGATTCATAATCAATTCTGTTTAATTTTATGTCTTGATCATTGGTTTTTCTATCTGATAATCCAGCTTCTCTGCATCTTATACACTTACATGACATACCTTGTTTGCTGAGATTTTGTTGTACTATTTGTCTGAGATTTCCTGATTTTGGACCTGCTATGATCTCCTCTGATGATATTTCTCTTTGTACCCTCATTATTCTAACCCATTTTGGGACATTTTTCTTCACTTCAGTTAGAACTTTGATCATATCTTCATCCGAATACGGCGTGTATTTTCCTTGTTTGTATTCTTCGAAGAGTGGTGTGTTTTCTATTACTAGTGATGGATAAATTTTTAACATATCTGGTCTTAGTTGTGGATCTTCAAACAATTTTTTAAAATCTGATATGTCTCCTTCTGGTGTCATTGTAGGAAGTCCTGGCATCATATGTGCCACAATTTTATACCCTGCATCTTTTGAAATCTGAAATGATTCTGTTACATCATTGTAGTTATGTCCTCTGTTGACAATTTTGTATACTCTATCTTGTAATGATTGTACTCCTATTTCTATTCTGGTAATTCCATAATCTAACATCGCATCAATATGTTTTTGTTTACAATAATCTGGTTTTGTTTCAATTGTAAATCCTACGTTTCTTATTTTTGCATGTTCGTTGTTTACTTTTGCTTCTTCTAGATTATTTGAATCAATTCCATTTATTGCGTCATAGCAAGATTTTATGAAATTTTCTTGATAGTCTTTTGGCATGAACAGAAATGTGCCTCCTACAATTACTATCTCCATTTTTGATGGGTCATGTCCATATGCAATTAATTTTTCAATTTTTGTTAAAATTTGTAGTTTAGGATCATATTCGTTTTCTATTGCATTAAGTGTTGATGGCTCCTTTCCTGTATAGCTATTAGGCGAATTAAATTCTATTCCTCCTGGACAATATGTGCATCTTCCATGAGGACATGCATATGGTTTTGGCATTAACGCAATTACTGATACACCTGATGCCGTTTTGATTGGTTTTTTTAACAAGACTTTTTGTAATTTAAAAAAATCTGCATCTTTTACTGTTGAAAGGATTTCATAATTTCTAGGAATTCGTTCAAGTGCATATTTTGCACATATTTTTTTAATTTCAGCCTTTACTTGTTTTTTGGTCGGCTCTTTAATTGTCAAAAGATTATGTGTTATTTCTGAACATGCTGTTGAAAATAATCCATTCATTTTATTCATATCTGCCATCATACCTCATTGACCATAAATTCCTTAAATAATCTTGGTTGTTAGATGTGTATTTTTATCTAATATCTTACTTTTTTGTTTAGATGTCATTTTATAATTGATTATTTGCTTGTGGTTCTACTTCACCCTGTTTCTGTTCTTTTTTGTATTCTATCTTTAACCAGATTGGTGTTATGATTGTAGTTACTGCCACCATTATTACGATAGTAGAATACACACTTGATGTTAGAATTCCGGATGCTACTCCCACTCCTGCTACAATCAAACCTACCTCTCCTCTTGATATCATTCCTATGCCAACTTTCAATCCCTTGGATTTGCTTTTCAAAAACATCATTGATGGAAGACCACATCCCAATAATTTTGTTGCAACTGCTATTACTATAATTATACCACTGAGATACAATACCTCAGCGTTTACCTGTCTAAAGTCTACTTGTGCCCCAATTATTGCAAAGAATAATGGTGCAAATATCAATCCTATTTGATGTGCATAGTTTTCAACTTTTTCAAATACTTTGGTAGTTGATAGTGCCATACCTACTGCAAAAGCTCCTACGATCGGTGATAACCCTATTGACCCTGCAAGCGCGGCTGCTCCAAAAAATGATGCTGTTGCAATTCCTTCAACACTCCCTTTTGCTTTCCATAATCTTGGTGTGATTATTTTTGGCATCACCCAAACAGACGCTATGAGCATCGCTGCAAAGAATCCTAATACTTGAAGAATTTTTATTGTCACATCTGAAATATCTATACTGTCTACTCCGCCTGGAGCGTTTGCAATTGATATTACAACGGACAAGACTGCTATTGCTAAAATATCGTCTACAACTGCAGCTCCAATAATTAGACGAGCTTCTGTTGATTTTAATTTTCCAAACTCGCTTAATACTTGAACTGAAATTGCAATACTTGTTGCGGTAAGTGCTGTTGCAATAAGCATTGATTGTAACGCATCAAAACCAAACATCTGAAAACTATTAGTCCCGCAGCAAATGGGACTATTACTCCTAGTGTTCCAACTGTAAATGACGCTTTTCCCCCTTTGAGGAATTCCTTTGGAGTCATCTCAAGTCCAGCCATAAACAAAATTACTATTGCACCAATTTCTCCTAGAACTCTGATCTCATTGTTGATATTGACTAGTGACACTCCATTGGAACCAACAATAAATGCTCCAAGTGCAAATGGGCCTATTACCATCCCTGCGATTAATTCTCCTAGTACAATTGGAAGTTTAAGCCTGAGAAATAACTCCGCCATTATTTTTGCTGCAAATAGTAAAATTCCGACTCCTATGATCGTTTCAATAAAAAGCGCCTCTGCTGCCATTCGTTCTCTAATATGGTTAATTTATTGCTAATATAAGGCGATATTTGGTTGAAAATTATTTTGTATTTATCTAATTATGTGATTTTAGACGAATTTACAAAAACTCCTTTTTTAGGTACAATTCGTCCTATTTCCTGAGTCATAATTTTATGCTTTTTGAAAATTGATCTGATTTTTGATACTTGGTCTTTTGGAGATATGATGCAAAATCCTACTCCCATGTTAAATGTCTTGTACATCTCTTCTGGTTTAACACCTTGTTCTTCTATCAAACCCATTATGGGGGGTATTTTTGGTAGATTGTCTATTTCATATCCTATTTTTTAAGTCTCATTAGTTTTGTAAATGATCCTCCTGTGATGTGAGCTAATCCATTGATTTTACATTTTTGAATGCTCTCTAACACTGGTTTTACATAAATTTCTGTTGGTGTTAACAACGCGTCCCCAATCCCTCCTACACCTTTGACTTTATCTTTTACAGAATATTTTTTCAATAAAGCTTTTCTTGCAAGCGAATATCCGTTTGAATGAATACCGCTACTGTTTGCCCCAATAATTATATCGCCAGGATTTATTTTGTTTCCCAAAACAATATCTTTTTTTGAAACAAGACCAACTACCATTCCTGCCAAATCAAATGAAAATTCTTTTCCTGCAAGTACATCTGGCATTATTGCTGTTTCTCCTCCTACAATTGGCAGTGCTGATTTTTTTGCACCTTTGACCAATCCTTCTATAATTTTTTTAAAAATCACTTGATCATTTTTGTTTGCAGCGATGTAATCTACAAATGAAACTGGTGTTGCACCTATACATATTATATCATTTACATTCATTGCAACACAATCAATTCCAATTGTATTGTATTTCTTCATTAAATTTGCAATGACAACTTTAGTTCCTACGCCGTCTGTATGTGTAGCTAATAACTGGCCTCCTGGAATTTCTACAATTCCTGCATAATGTCCAAAACCATGTGTGATTTTTGCCATTTTCTGGAGTTTATGCGTAGATGCAATCATTTTGCCTATTGCCGCTTGGCTTTGCTTGATCTTGGTTATGTCTACCCCTGCATCTTTGTAGGTTAAACCCATAGTTTCATGCGTATTTGCTGTGAATAAAAGAATTTGCCTATTGTTTTGGTTTACATGTACATGCCGGCAAATTCTTCTCTGTGCTTGACATATTTTTGAGATAACTCTCTAAATTCAGAATGAATTCTTTCTTTTTCCTTCTCTAGATTGGTTGTATCTATTTTCATATCGTAGAATCTGTTTAAGGCTTCTATCAATGTAGATGCCGCTTCAGGATCTGGTGATGTTTTATTTGCTTTTGCAAGTAATGTGATTCCTTGAATTTTTCTTATTATACATTCATTCAAGATCCCCCCTGGAATTCCAGTGATGAACCCCTGTGGAATCATGCTGATGTCTTTATCTGCCATCATTCTTATCAAATCTTCTTTTGCTGCACAATATGCTTTATTATCATGTTCTTCGCTTGGAATTCCATCTAGAATTACAATCTCTTTTGAGCCTTTTTTTTCTGCCCAATCTAAAACAGCTGATACAAGCGAATACAATCCTTCCATTCTTAGTGTAATTTCACAAATTATTGCACATATCGTACCTTCTTTGTTTGCATAAAATCTAAACGGATGACGTAATCTTCCTTTCATAAAAACAGTCGATGGTGGTAAATATCTTGATCTCATCAATCCAATTTCTTCCATTTTTAGATCTTCGATGATATGACTTACTGAAAGTGATCCTACAAGACCTGCTCCTACAAATCCTGCAAATATTATCGGACTGTTGAGTTCCACTTTTTTTATTTCGAATACTTCTGCCTCTGGAAAATCATCTGCCACTCTCTTCGTCGATTACTCTGTCTAATTACTTTTATGAATAAACAGATTCAACATGATTCTCCCTTTGTCTGTTATGGAATAGATTACATTTGCTCCAACTGCTTCTTTTTGTACAAAGTTGTAATCTACACAAAGGTGTAAGTAATTTAGAAATGATTTTTTCATTCTTATCTTGGATTTTGAATATAGATCTGAAAACGTCATTGGGTTTCCTCTGAGTTGGTATAATAATTTTAGAAGAGATAACGTGCTGTAATCTCTTGTTCTTGCTTTTACTGCATCTAGTATCTGGACGTCTCTTTTTATAATAAAATCTTCGAATTGGTCTGCTACTTCTACAGGTATGTATGTTAGTCTTGCTCGCATCATACCGTATTGTACGGTACATTACCTTATTAATGTTCATCTCGAGCTTTGTTGCTCTATCTAGGTGATTTTTTTACACCTATTTTCATGCCTAATGAGATACCAATACTAAATTACGATAAGATGGATTTCTGTAATTTGTATATGTTGCAAATATACTCAACGCAAACTATCTAATCGATACTATTCTATGAGTTGTCTTTTCTGGGATTCTTGTATCTGAATTTATTGATTTTGATTAATTCTGCATATGACCCGAATTTAGACGAGTCTGAAATTTTATCCAATTCTTCATCTGATTCATCGTTTGTATCAAATTTTTTCAATATTTTATAATTGGTGTTTCTCTCAGCTGGTATTCTTCCAATTTCTTTTACGAGTCTTCTTATTTCTTTTGGTCTTATCAATTGACCGTGATTAGATCCTGCTGAAGTTGAAATGCTTTCGTTGATTAGAGTTCCTCCAAAATCATTAGCTCCCCACATTAACAACAACTGTGACATTTTCTGTCCTTCTTTTACCCAAGACATTTGAATATTATCTATCTGATTATTTAGTAAAATTCTTGCAATGGCATGTGTTAGTAGAACATCTTTACCACTACCCCCCTCTCTTATTTCTTCGTGTAGATGATGTTTGTACATTGGAGCCTCACTATGGATGAAATTTAGTGGAACAAATTCTGTAAATCCTTTTGTCTCTTTTTGAATTTCTCTTATCTTCACAATATGATTTACTCTATCTTCTAGAGTTTCAACATGTCCGAACATCATAGTAGATGTTGTATTGATTCCAAGACTATGTGCTGTTTTGATGACTTCTATCCAATCTTTTACACTGATTCTTCCTGGGGAAATTTTATCTCTTAGTTTTTGATCTAAAATTTCTGCTGCTGTTCCTGGAAGTGTGTTTACTCCTGCTTCTTTGAGTCTTTTTAGATATTCTCTGATTGTTGTTTTTGATCTTGATGCTCCGTAAAGAACTTCTTCTGGTGAAAATCCATGTATGTGTATGTCTGGCATCTCTTTTTTAATTTCTTTACAAATATTTTCATACAGATCTCCTTGCATATCTGGTGGAAGACCTGCTTGAATGCATACCTCTGTTGCGCCTAATTGGTGTGCTTCTTTTGCCCGTCTTACAATTTCTTCAGTTGGTAGAAAGTATCCTTCTTCTTCTCTAAAGTCTCTACTAAATGCGCAAAATCCACATTGCTTAATACATACATTAGTGAAGTTGATGTTTCTATTTACAACATATGTGACTGTGTCTCCCACCCTTCTATTTCTAATCTCATCTGCAACCAATCCTACTAAATGAAAGTCAATACCAGATGTATTGTACAATCTTAATCCTTCTGATGCTGATATCTCCTTATCTGATAATGCCTTGTTTAATATTTCAGAAATAAAAGAA
Organism: Nanobdellota archaeon; assembly: GCA_012030815.1. The sequence continues at coordinate 7,982 of JAAUVF010000011.1, forward strand.
TCTGATTTTTTCAGTAGGGATTCTATGTTTACATTCATTTCCCAATAATCCTTCCTTACCAATCCTTCTTCATCTTCAATATCTTTCATCTTACCTCTTAACTCTTTGCCAATGAATGAAAAAAATTCTGGATATATTGGAAACCTACATTTTAATTCAAAACCTGCATCCTTTGAATCTCGTTCAATTTTTTTAATCTCTGGCCATGAAAATTCTGGATTTACATAATCTGGTGTAAGTGGCGAAATTCCCCCCCAATCATTAATTCCTATGGATAGAAAACTGTGATATGAATTTGGAGATAAATTAGGTGGAATCTGTATGTTCATTTTTGGCATAATTATTCTTGTTAGTGCAACAATTATTTTGAAATAATTTTCATTAGCTGATGGGAAGTTTTTCATCTTAGTATCTTGTTTTGGTTGGAAGTTTTGAATGATTACCTCTTGAATGTTTTCATATTTTTCTTGTAGTTTTTTTATAGCAAAGATTGAATCTATTATTTCAATTGGTGTTTCACCTATGCCTACAAGAATACCTGTAGTCATTGGAATTCTTAACCTTCCTGTATCTTCTAATACTTCTAATCTGGCTTTTGGTCTCTTACTTGAAGCAAGGTGATGAGGCATGTCTTTTTTGTCAATCGTTCGCTAACATTTTCTAACATTATGCCCATTGAGACGTTGGTTTTTTGTAATTCTTTTAGCTCTTCATAATTTAAATTTCCAGCATTAGTATGTGGGAATAATCCTGATTCTAATGCTAATTCTGATGCATGAATTAAATATTCAGCTGTTGATTTGAATCCATTTGTTTTAAGCCAATCTCGCGCCTCTTGGTATTTTTGCTCGGGTCTTTCGCCTGTTACAAACAATGCTTCTACACATCTATACTTTTTTGCAAGATTTAACAATTGTTTGATATCTTGTTTTGACATTAGCGATATTTTTTTTTCATTAGGTTCTGCCTTGTAAGTGCAGTAAGAACATGTATCTTTACATAAATTTACAATGTTGAAAAATGCTTTTTTTGAAAATGTAACTGAATCTTTTTTAAATTTTTTTCTCAATTTCTGAGATGTTGAAAATAATTCTTTAGGATTATTTTTTGATTTTTCATATATCTGTATTACATCTTCCCTAGAAATTGTTTTATTTTCTAAAACACTGTTTAAACTCTCAGAGTTTAACACTAGATCGTTCAATAGTTGGTGTTTTTGTCTGGAGGTATTTATGCTTGTACTGCTTATTTTCCATTTGGCCTTTCTTCTAAGGTAATTGTGATGTTGGTTGTTCTTCCGTCTCTAAGAACTTCTAAAACCATTTCATCTCCTATGGATTTTGCTCTTTGTAAATGAATTAAAATATCGTCTATTTTTCTCACTTGTTTTTCATCCACTGATAATATTATATCTCCTCCAATTGGATATTTTACTCCGTCTACTTCTACTGTCTCATTTGAACCATGTATGCCAGCTTTTGCTGCTGGACTATCATCTACAACTGTGATTACAAGAAAACCTACCGCGTCATTTAGATTCAGGACTTTGGCAAGATCAGGATCAATATCTCTGCCTGCAATTCCAATCCATGGATGTTGATATTTTCCATTTTCTATTAGACTAGGAACAATTTTAGCTAATGTTTGTGATGGTACTGCAAACCCTACACCTGTAAACTCACCTGTTGTTGATTGTATTGCAGTGTTAATTCCTACAATTTCACCTCTCATATTCAACAAAGGTCCTCCGGAATTTCCTGGATTGATTGCAGCATCTGTCTGAATTACATCTGGAATAGAATATCCCGCACCTGAAGGTAAGAGTCTACCTAACTGGCTTACAATTCCTGATGTCATGGAACCCGATAACCCAAATGGGTTTCCAATAGCTGCTATGGGTTCTCCCACTTTGAGATTGGCCGAATCACCTAATCGTAATGGCCGTAATAATGATAAATCTGCATTGACCTTGATTACTCCAATATCTGTAAATTCATCAAAACCAACTATTTCTGCATTATATGATCTACCATCCAAAAATGTGACTACTACTTTTTTACATTTTTAACAACATGTGAATTTGTAATTATGTGACCTTGCTTGTCAAAGACAAAACCAGAACCCACGCCGCTAGTGCCGTTAGATTGTTCTGATCTTTGAACATTAATTCTAACTACACCTGGCTCTTGAATTTTTCAAATATCTCTATTAATTGAAAGTTTTTTTGAATAATCTAAATACTTCTCCTGTCGCACTTGCGATTGGTTTATCATTTGAAATAACATCTGGTTTAACTGAAGTTGATGGTATTGTTAAAATCACTGCAAAAATAACCGCGACAATTATTGCCCCCGTTATACCGCCAACTAATATTCCTGACTTATCCATGCAAAATCGATACCAGATTTTCTATCTAAAAGCATTGCTATACACTTATTGAATTTTGAATATGATCTTTTAGGTAATATTTCCGTCCTCTCCATGATACTGTGCTTCTTTTTGCTTGAAGTAGCCCATTCAAAAAACCCAATACAACTACTAGACTACCTAATGGGGCAAATAACACATCCACCAATTTTAACTGTAATAATTTTTTTACTTCTATTATTGCGCCAATGTAAATCATAATTGTTGCAATCAGAGATACTCCAAATAATACTGAAAATGATATTGTTTCAAATAACCCAAAAATTGAATATGCTAAAATTGGAAATGGCATAAATAGTAAGAACAGTACTGCAAAGAAACATCCGATTGCAATTTTTTTACTTTGTAGGTAAAGTGGGATCATTAATCTTTTTAGTGCATTCCAAAGAGTGCTTTTATCTCGTGCCCAAACTGCATCTATGAGATGGTCTCCTCTGACAATTTTCATTTTATGTCCTGATTCTTTCACTTTTTTTCCAAGTGCTCCGTCTTCAATAATTTCATGCTTACACTTTCATGCATCCCGACAGATTCGTATGTTTTTTGTTTAATGATAAAAAAACTACCAAAAAAATATGCTGTTTTCTTTGATGGATCATTAACCCTAAGTGCTGAAAATCTGGTATGTAGAAATACTGAGATCATTGGTAATGTGATTTTTGTCCAAAAATCCATTACCTGCATTTTAGGAATTGCTGATAATGCATCCAAATCAAATGAGAGTAAATGTGATACTGCAAGAGAGATAACGTTTTGTGAATGTTTAGTGTCCGCATCTGTAAATAATAGAATTTCACCTGTGGCTTTTTTGTAACCTTCCATGCATGCCCAATTTTTCCCCATCCACCCGTCAGGTTTTATTTGAGCACTCACTGGAATTATTTTTGAATTCTTCTTTGCATAATCAGAAATAATTTTACCTGTTGAATCATCTGATGAATCGTCTATTACAATTATCTCATAATTCGAATAATCTTGTTCAATTAATGATTCTAGGCATTTTTCTATAAACCCCTCTTCATTTCTTGCAGGCAGAATGATTGATACTTTGGGATTGTTATGATCTTTTTTTCAAACTCATCTAGCTTTGGAGTAAATCTTACAGACTCTACCATTGATTTAATTAAAAATATCCATGCCATGGATACTCCAATCAAAATTACAGCTAATGAATAATTTAAAACATCTAAAATTAATTCCATGAATTTATCTCTCTATTTCTTCTTTGATCTTTTGTAATGCTTGTTCAGTTCCATTCTTGATGTGTTTTTTTATCATTCCGGTGAACAATCCCATCATACTCGATAATTTAATATCCCATTTTACATCAAGAATTGTTTTTCATCTTTAGCCATTAACGTAATTGTTTTATTTCCTTCTATGATTCCTTTTGTAAATAATGCCTCAATCTTTTCTTTTGGATACAGTTTTATCTCCTGCATGC
>JAAUVF010000134.1 GCA_012030815.1 Nanobdellota archaeon
TTACCAATAGTATATATATCCCAATATGAAATCAATGGCATGAATACACAAAACCCACAATCAAATCAGTCGGGAAATGCCTATTCATTGTACAAGCAAAATGTTCAAAAATACTTTGAAAACGTTACAAAAAATGTACCACAGTATTTTCAATCTATGACTCATTTGCAAGAAGAATGTGTCAAAGCTTGCGAAAAAACAATCGATGCTTCACTATCAATGCAGCAAGAATTTGCAAAAAAGAATGGACTTTCAACTGAAATTCCAGATGCAATGAAAACTACATTTGTAGATATCAACAAGCAAGTTGTTCAAGCAAATACTGTCCAAAATCAAATTGTAAAAACTACAATTGATGCAACCGTACAAAACATCAAAACATTCAATGATAACGTAAACGCTTTTGCTGACTTGAATAGAAACATTGTCCAGTCATGGATAACCCCATTCACACAACTAAAGAATTAGTGTGAATAGTTTCTTTTTTTCTTTTTACATCTATTTTTAATTCAGTATTATGGAGAAGATGAAAAATAGATGATTCGTTTATGTTCGAATTTCTCATTAGGATTTCAAAAACACGTCTTTTTCATATGGGGTTTTTGATCTTTTTTCATTTATTGATGAAATTTGTTCTTTTACGGCATTTAGTTTGAATTTTCTTCCAATAGCAATCGAAAAATATCGGTCATTATTCACACTCATTGCAGAGGTATCGAAGCCCGGTCAACCGAGAAGGACTCAAGATCCTCAAAAATAGGAAATCCTTTCTCTCAGGAGTTCGTGGGTTCAAATCCCACCCTCTGCACTATATCATAAACTTCTGAAAATATTTTAAATTGTTTTAAAAATCAGGCTGTAATTGGTTTTACCTTGGTGATGGAATGTTTTGAAATTTTCTTATGTATATTTGCAATATCTTCATCTTTGAATGTAAGATTGCATCTAAAACACTTCCATCTGCCTTCTGCCATGCTGTTTATACGCATAATTTACTTATAAGTATATTGAACGATTGCTGCAATTTTTTACAATTTCTGATCATTGATCTGATTTTTATGTAATTTTTTGCTTTTTTACGTTCATTTTGTTATATTTTCATGAGTAAAGCCCAATCCAAGGGTTTAGAAATAAAAAAAATCTTGATCATATAGAGATATGGTGGATATTTTAGAAATTATAATTGAATACTCTTATTTTGGAATATTTTTTGTTCTCATTGGAGTAAACGCCGCTCCAATATTGATGCCTCCTACATGGATTATTCTATCATCATTTTATGCATTTGATCCTACTTTGAATATGATTACACTTTCTATTGTTGGTGCAACTGGTGCAACTATTGGTAGATTCATTTTAAAAAATATTAGTAGTTATTTTAGAAAATTTGTTGGTACTGAACAACAATCTAATCTTGATATAATCGGTGATTTTCTTAATCGAAAAAAATATGGTTATGTAATTGCATCATTTCTGTTTGGAGCTACACCACTCCCAAGTAACATGTTATTTATTACATATGGTTTGATGAAAGCAAAAAGTTTTGGACTGTATGTTGGATTTTGGTGTGGTCGTGCATTGTCTTATTATGTGATGTTATCCATTAGCAATATTGTTTTAACACCACTTCTTCAGATTTTTGAAGAACGTTATATTGGCATTTTATTACTAGATGGAATCAGTATTGGCACTGTGATATTTTTTACATCAATTAATTGGGCCTATTTAATTACAAATAAAAAATTAAAGTTTGTAAGGCCTAGACTGTGGAGATTTTAAAATGAATGTTGTAAATTTACTAAATGAAGAAATCCGAGGTATGATGAATAATGACTCTGCACATGACTATGCACACATAATGCGTGTGTTCAAAAATGCCCAAATGATATGTAAAAAAGAAGGTGTAGATGAAAAACTTGTTTTAAGTGCTGTATTGCTTCATGATATTGTTTCATATCCAAAATCTGACAAGCGCTCAAAATTATCCTCAATTAAAAGCGCTGAGAAATCAAAAAAATTTTTAAAAAAATTCGATTTCACAAAAGAAGAAATTCAAATAATCTCAGACGCTATACGTGATCACAGTTTTTCCAGAAATCAAGTTCCTAATACCATTGAAGGTAAAATTCTTCAAGATGCCGATAGATTAGATGCAATTGGCGCAATAGGAATCGCCAGAGTGTTTGCTGTAGGCGGTTATGAAAAAAGACAATTCTATAATCCTCAAGATCCATTTTGTAAAAAAAGAATTCCTGATGATCAAATTTGGACACTGGATCATTTTTATCGTAAATTACTCAAATTAGAGTCTCTCATGAATACAAAATCGGGTAAAATTGAGGCCAAAAAACGAACTAAAATACTACGGAATTTTCTGACTCAGCTAAAAAATGAAATAGTCTAATTTCAAATCTGTTTTAGTTTTTCTTTCCCCTAGCTTTTGTTCTTAGTACTACCTTACAACAAATGCAGCGTGTATCTTCAATTGACAAAAATATGCCACAAAAAGTACATCTTTTTTGTCCTATCTCATATCTTATTTTATTTGGCACGGATTCCGCCTTATGCATTATACATATACCTCTACAGGTTCTACCCATTAAATTTCACCTGTGATATTTGATATCTCTGTTTTACATTCCTTTTGTATTGTATTTTCTTTCACAATACATTTAGTTTTTCAAATGTTATAAACATGAATTTAATTTTTATCTAGTGCTAATTTTCTGATTTTTAGACTTTTAATTATGTCTAAAAGCAGTTGGGAAATCACGCCTCTCTGATAATTTTTGGAATCTCATCTAGTGTGATGTCTGGTACTACCATTGCATCAAATTTATGAATTTTTTCTGATTGAAATGCAAATCCTCCTACTAATATTGGAACATTATATTGACTTTTGATTTTCTTTACTAACCTTTGACCTGCTGATATGTTATCCTCCAAAGTAATTGAAATTAATATTATATCTGGTTTGTTGTATTCAATAAAACTAAGTATTGATTCTGTAGGAATTGATGTTCCTACATTGTACACTTTATATCCCTTTATTGAAAGATATGTTTCCAATACATCACATCCTAGATGATGTTCTTCTCCTAATGGAACACACACTAGAATCTTCTTTTTGTTTGCATTACCTGATACTTTGTCCATTATGATTTTTAACTAGTGTTTGAGCCACATTACTTGCAACATGTTCTGTTGCAATGCTGATTGTGCTGTTTGCCCAATCGTCCCCAATTTTATACATTACCGGTCTCAAAATCTTGTCAAAGAAATCACTTGGATTAAAAATTTTCATATATTCTTCATAAATCTTCACAGCTGATTGAATATCCCCGTCAGTTAATTTTTTGTATAGTGCTTGTTTTGATTTTTTTGTGGATTCTTCTCTTTTTGTTATGTCTTTAGGATTATGTGATGCTAAAACTGCTAATATTTTTGGATCATTTCTATAATCTACTGGTATATCATCTTTAACAACTTCTGATGCCTTTCCCAGATATTTTACAATCTCTTGTTTTGATGTGTTTTTTTGGAATTCCAGACGCTTTTTACTAAATACAGATAATTATCCGATTTGACCTTCTTAGCTCTAATGTATACCATGTTTAAAATTTTATTAAGTAAACTATTTAATTAATGCTAACCTTGGGTTCTAGTGCTAATATTTTTATCCTTATGGCTAATTCATGCTTATATCAGTATCTAGATTGGCTCTTTTCTAATATTTAGCACTAGAATTGTACAATAGCACTAGCTTAAATAATTAATTTAACTAAACATTTTTGTGACTGACTCATACAATTTGTTATGTTTGAAAATTAACCACTTTAACTCAAATTTCATTGGATGGAATAATATGAATCAAAAATAGAAACTGATACTT
>JAAUVF010000012.1 GCA_012030815.1 Nanobdellota archaeon
AGAGAAAAACAAAGAAAAAAACTAGAAAAAAATACAGTCAATCTAACAAAGGGTTTGAAGCAGTTAGGATATGAAATTAATTCAAAGACACACATAATTCCAATCATAATTGGAAAAGAAAAAACAGCGATTGAGTTTGGAAAATTCCTTTTTCAAAAAGGCATATTTGCACAGCCCATAAGATATCCGACAGTACCAAAGAATAAAGCTAGATTGAGAATATCAGTTACAGCATGGTTATCAAAAAACAATATAGACAAGTCGTTAAACATTTTTGAAGAGGCTCAAAAAAAATTTAAAATATGAATGGATGGTAATATACATCCAAAATATTATATCGCTTTAGAGTAAATTCTAAACAAGGAATCACGACTGAGTTTGGAAAAAAACATAACAAATACAGACATAAATAATAAAAATAGTATTTGGTTGCATAGTTTTTGGCCTTACCATACTATACATTGTGAATAATTTAGTAAGCATGGATTATTTTTCAGAGTACATTTCACTGCCAATTTACACTATAATCCCAGGAATTCTCATAATGTTGTCAATAGGGGCATTGTCAAGAACAGATAAAATTCAAGAGATTTCAAAAAAATCTCTTATTTTTCTAGTAGCCGCATTTTGTTTATGGTTTGCAGCTGAACTAACATGGAATTTACACGAACATGTTTTACATATTGATCCATACCCATCAATTGCAGATTTTTTCTATATCTCAGCGCCAATATTTTTGTTTATTTCATTAATTATATTTTTACATGATTCACATAAACGGATAAATAAAAAACATCTCATTTTTGCAAGTTTAGTGTCAGTGTCAATTCTAATTCCAATTTCAATAATGATGTTGGAAACAAACTCAGAAACGGACTTTTTTGAAATATCTATAGCATTAATCTATCCAATTGTTGATTCAATATTGATTGTTCCTGCCATAATTGCAATATTATCTTCATTTAAGATAAAAAACTCTTTTTGGTTTTTAATTTTGATTGGAATTGTAGGTTTTGTAATAGCTGATAATATCTATCTAATATTAGTAATGGGGGATAGTTATTTTGATGGACATCCATTAGATATTTTATGGTTAATTAGTTATGTCATATGGAGTTTTGCAGTTTACAGATTAATTCAAAAGTCAAAAACAAATCAAAAAACAGAATTTCCAAATAACACCGAACAGATCAAATCAAAAAAATTAGCAAAATACGGAATAACATTAACTTTAATGTTGATAATTAGTACTACCGTTGTTATTCTTGTCGCATTAAACTATTTTTGGAGCATAGAACAAAGTGGAACTTTTATGCTATTCTTTTCTTTTAGTTTTATTAACATTACTTGTGGATGTTCTCTAGTATTATACTCATTCTTAATTCAAAACTTACTACAGCGCTAGATATTAAGAATATAAAAATTAACGAACTATCAAATGAATTAATTAAATCTGAAAGATTATCTGCCATAGGAGAACTTGCTGCAAGACTATCCCATGATTTAAGAAATCCATTAAGTGTAATTAAAACATCAGTTGAGATATCTTTAATACGAAATAAAGACACATTGTCTCCCAAAGATAATGAAGCTATGCAGAGAATTAACAATGCAATAACACGGATGACAAATCAAATTGAAGATGTTCTAGATTATGTTAAAACAACAGAGCTTCAAAAAATCAAATGTCAATTAATTCATGTATTTTAAATATACTTACTGAAATACAAGGAGAAAAAATTAGCTTCAAAACTCCAGAGAATGACATATCCATAACTGCTGATGAGAGTAAATTAGAAATTGTTTTTTCAAATTTAATAAAAAATGCAATTGATGCGATTGGAGATAATCCAGGTAGTATCGAAATAAAATGTCAAGAAGATGAAAAATGGACAAGCATAGATATCATAGATTCAGGTCCAGGAATTAGAGAAGACGATATAAATAAAATATTTGAACCATTATACACAACAAAGCAAACAGGTACTGGGTTGGGGTTGGTAAGTTGTAAAAATATCATAGAACAACACGGTGGAAAATTATCTGTAAAAAACAATCCAACTACATTTACAATAACATTACCAAAGTAGTTATTCCAAAATTAATTTAAACAGGTGATTGACGTCGATAGGCTTAACAATGATTTTTGTATGTGAGAATTGGTTTATCTTATCACGTGTTGTTTTTGATTGATCTGCTGTTATCATTATGACTTTTGCGTTTAAGTTGATTTTTTTGATATTTTCAAGACCATAAAATCCATCATAGTTAGGCATCATCATATCCATTAGCACTATATCAGGTTTGTATTGTGTAAATTTTTGAATTGCATCATGACCATTAACAGCTTTTGCAAGAACTGCTACTCCTTTCAATTCAAGAAGATCAGATAGGGTTTCACGACTATCTTGATCATCATCAACGATTAAAACACTAACCAATCAAACAAATAGTTTTAGGGTTAAATAATAGGTTTATCTAAAATTTTTTCACTAGTTATTAACAATTGTAAATAAACTAACGAAGTGAATCAAATCCACCAAGTGCAGGAGAACCGATTATTACAGCAAGTGTTACAATGACGGCTAAAACAATACCCACAAGGATAAATCGTTTGTTCACACTATAATGAATTCTGGCTTAGATAAAAATGAAATGCATACAAAATAGATTTGGAATAACCCTTTAAAAGAAAAATAACTATTTGAATTCATGGCAGAGGTAACACTGGCAGTTGCAATATTAGCAGGAATGGCATCATTTGTTGCGCCATGTATACTGCCAATGATTCCAGCATTTTTAGCATATATCTCTGGAACAACACTTAGTGACTTAAATCAAAATAAAGGTAATAGCACAGTTACCATCAATAGAACAAAGATAGTATTAAATTCAATATTTTTTGTTCTTGGATTTTCAGTTGTATTTTCTACCTTAGGAGTAATAATCAACAGTGTTCTAGGAAATGCAGTTGGAGAAGTAATTGATGTATTAAATTATGTGGGAGGGATCATAATTGTAAGTTTTGGAATTTTCTTATTATTATCTACCAAAATCAACAAACTAAATGTTGAAAAGAAATTCTTGCCAAAAAGAACAAAGGCCAGTTTTCCATTATCATTTGTTTTTGGATTGGCGTTTGCTGCTGGATGGACCCCATGTGTAGGTCCAATTTTAGGAACGATTCTTACTCTTGCAGCAACAACGCCTTCAATAGCATTTAATCTACTACTAGCATATTCGTTAGGATTAGGTATACCATTTATCCTAATGGGTGTGTTTTTTTCAAGGGCAAATAAAATCATCAAAATAATGAGTTAAACAGTTAAAATTTTATCAATATAATTTTGGGTGCATTCATAATTATTTTAGGGGTTTTAGTATTTACAAATCAATTAGCATACATTGCTAATTTTCCATTACTAAATGAGTTATTGTTATGGAGTTGATTAAATGAAAACAGAAATTAAAAATGCATTAATTTTTGGGATTGCAATAATAATCGTCATAAGTGTAATTAGTGGAATATTATCTTCATTAAATTCAGATACAGAAACAACAGAAAATCTAAACGAAATAAAATCAACAAGCAACATTGATAAATCTAAATTTAAAAAAGCACCAGAAATAGTTGGAATTGCACATTATTTTAATACCACACCAAATGAATTGGCAAATGAAATTAAAGGAAAAATAGTACTGTACGATATTTGGACATATAGTTGCATTAATTGTATAAGAACACTACCATACATCGTAGCATGGGATGCGAAATATTCAGATGAGGGACTATTAATAGTAGGAATTCATTCTCCAGAATTTGAATTTGAAAAAGTTCCTGAAAATGTAGAAGCTGCAATAACTAAACACGGTATAAAATATCCAGTTGTGATGGATAACGATATGGAAACTTGGAAGGCATTTGAAAACAGATATTGGCCTAGAAAGTATATTGCAGATGATGAAGGGTACATAAGATATGATCATATTGGAGAAGGGGACTACAAAGAAACAGAGAAAGTAATTCAAACACTACTAAATGAAAGGGCAACTCGTTTAGGATTACAGGTCGACTCTACAGAAAAATTAGTAGACATAAAAGAATTTGAGCATTCAAATTTCAAAACTCCAGAACTGTATTTTGGTTATAAATTTGCTCATGGACGAAACCAATTGGGAAGTAGTGAAGGGTTTAACCCCAACAACATAGTCAGATACTCTGAACCAAATAATTGGAATTACACAAATTTTACCCAATTGGTGAATGGAAAAATTTAGAAGATAATATGGAGTTAGTATCAAACAGTGGGATAATCAAATTGCATTTTAATGCAAAAGAAGTAAACATAGTAACTGCAAATCAGGCTAAATTGGAGATACTACTTGATGGATTACCAATATCGCAAAATATGCAGGCACTGACGTTAGTACAGACGGAAGCATGACAGTATCCAAAGCAGGATTGTATAACATAGTAAACAGTAATGAGCCATCATCACACATACTGGAAATCAAAATAGATGATCCTGGATTTCAGATGTACACATTTACTTTTGGATGAGATGTAACCAAACCCCTGTGTTACTGTAGATACACATAGAAGAGTGACAAATTCATTTAAAACAAAAAAACTACATCAGTGGTAAGGGAATAGACTTGATAAGTAACTCATGGAATAAAACAGAAGGGGAAAGCATTTCTCAAAGAGTAATGGGAAAGGTAAGACCAGACATTCCATTAAAATCAAGAATTGAAGAAGCACAAAGAAAATTACAATTTCAGATAAGCAAATTAGAAGGGATTAATGAAAAATTACAAAAAAAACATGACGGAATTTTTGAAAAAGTTGTTAATGCACAAAAATCACACAATAATGCATATGCACAAGCATATGCAAACGAGCTTATCCAAGTTAGAAAAATGAAAAACATGGTTAGTGGAGCAAAACTATCAATGGAACAAATTCAATTGAGATTAAACACAGTATCAGAACTTGGAGATGTAGTAGTTACACTTTAGTCCATGTATGTCAATAATCAAAGGATTAAGTCCATCACTTAGTGGAATAATGCCAGAAGCAACATCATCTATGCAAGACTTGTCACAGATATTAGGAGATGTGATGAGCGGCTCTTCAATGGAAGGAAGTGATATGATGAGTATTGGAAATACAAGTAACAATGCAGATACATTAGCAATTCTTGAAGAAGCACATTCAGTAATTGCTGGACAAACAAAAACATCAATACCAGACATTCCAGATACACTAAAACAAAATACTATTCAAAGAAGAACATCAGATGTTTTAATTTAATTATACATTAAATTATTTTATCTTCTTTTTACTTTTTTGAATCAAAATTTTCTTTATTCTAGATATAGTAGGATAGCTGTAACCCCTACGTCGGTAATTAGCAATCATCATCTTCCAATTCTTTAATCTCCATTGAGCTTGTTCAGATGTCACAGAATGAACTTCTTTTTGGATTATACTTTTTCTTCCAACTTTTAATGTCCCAGCATCTTTTGCAGACCATCTATTTTTAGCAAATTTTAGACCAGATAAAATATCATTAATTGGCATTTCTTTGAAATACTCACGTAATTTTTTTAATTCAATTTCTGTAGGTTGTTCAGATGTTTGTAGTTCAATTACAGGTTTTTGCATGAAATCTTTGAGTGGTAGTAGTTTAAGAAATCCATGCTAAATCAGAATTAACTAAAGTGGGAAATAAATGAAAAAATGATGCAGATATCTAGCAATTAATTATTGACAAACTAGAATTTTTACAAATTTGCAGGTATATTGCGGTTCCAAAAACGATTGCGCCAAAAATTGCCAATGGAATAATGATGAAAATGTTTGTTTTTAAGCCCATATGTTAGATGAAATTAATTCATATAAAATTGTCACACATCTAATCAACAGATATTGTGAAGGTTCCCCTAGTGTTAGGATTTTGTAATAAGGCGATCATCTCTCGAGGCATAAGATCAGATGCTTTATTGCATTTTATTGCCAAAGTTCTTGGACATACAAAATTACTTTTTCTAATTACAATATCTTCATGATGTGTAAGAATAAGATCTTCATGGCCTTTTCCTTCAACAACAAATTCATGCGAGCCTACTTTGATTGAAAAGACAACTTTTGAATTGGAGTTTTGTAATTTTTTTTTAAATGAATCTGGTAAATCAGCACAACTTGCCGAGGCATTAACCCCAATAATACAATCTCCGCTAGGAGTAAGATGAGATTCCTTTGTAATTTCAATTGTTTTCTGATGATTTGATCGTATATTTTCATGGCCAAAAATTGAATTTCAAATCTCATGGCAAGGACAGGCGCCAAAGCTTAAATTAAACTTTCAAAGCATTGAATTCAAATGCTTCCTGCACAACAAGGTTACGATAGAGCAATCACAGTCTTTTCACCGGATGGTAGACTATACCAAGTAGAATATGCCATTGAGACTGTAAGAAGAGGAACAATTGCAGTTGGAATTAAATCAAAAGAAGGAATTGTAATTGCAGTTGAAGAAAAACCAAGAAAATTACAGATCACAGATATTGCTCAAAAAATATTTCAAATTGATGATCATATAGGAGTAGCTGCTGCAGGATATATCCCAGATGCTAGAAGCCAAGTAGATAATGCAAGATTCTTTTCTCAGAGTAATAAAATGATTTATGACGAAGCAGTTGAAGTTGAAACAATTGCAAAACATTTAGCTGATCAATCTCAACAGTATACACAGTATGCAGGTGTAAGACCATATGGTGTTGCGTTAATTTTAGGTGGAGTTGTAAATAACAATGCACAGTTATACCTTACAGATCCAAGTGGAACTTACATATCATATGATGCAATTGCAATTGGTTCAGGTTCTGATCAAGTAACAGACTTCTTAGAAAAAACATACAAACATGAATTATCAATTGAAGATGCATCAGTGTTAGCAGCAGCAGCAATTTATCTTTCAAGTGAAGACAGGGAAGGAACAAGTCATATCAGAATGGCACAAATTAAAACAAAAACAGAAACATTCGAATTAGTATCAGAGGAACAAATAGCAAATTATGCAAAAGCAGCTAAAGAAAAATATCCTCACGAAAAGAAATAGTCGATTATAATTACATGTGAGATTTAATTACATTGAAAATATCTGTTGCTATCCCAGAATCAGCATTATCTGATGAATCATTAAAACTCGACAAAACACGAAAAATATCAGTACTTGCAAGAGCTTGCGCAATTTTTAAGGTGGATACGATTTATGTTTATCAAGAAGGAAATTACAAAGAAGACGGCAGTTTACTTGTAACTATTTTAAAATATCTTGAAACTCCACAATTTTTACGAAGAAGATTATTTCCAAAGATGAATGATTTAAAATTTGCAGGGGTATTATACCCATTAAGAATTCCCAGTCATGCAACACCAGCAAATCCTAAAAAAATAAACGTCGGAGACGTCAGGGAAGGAGTGATAGTCAGTCTAAAAGGCAAGAAGTTTATCGATGTTGGCATCAATGAATTAATTCCATTTTTTGGAAAAGAAAACGTAGGCAAAAGAGCAACAGTACAATTCAAAACAGGTTATCCTGATTTGTCAGTCAAAGAAATTCAAAGAAATGAGACGCCTCTGTATTGGGGATATACAGTAAAAGAAAGAGCAAATTTATTTTCATTACTAACTGAGTGGCAAGGAAACACAATCATTACTTCAAGAAAAGGGCGCACTGCAACAAAAGAGCAGTTAGCGAAATATCTAAACTCAGATCTTCCAGTATTGGTAGTTTTTGGATCTCCTGAAAAAGGAGTGCATGAAATATTAGGTGGAAAAATGAAAAATGTTCAAAATGCAAAAACATTGAATTTTTTCCCAAACCAGGCAACTGAAACAGTACGCTTGGATGAAGCCCTTTTAGGAACATTATCAATAATTAATGCATACAAAACAGGTTAAAGTAAAATGGTAGAAAAGAAAAATTTCTTAATTTTAGCAATAGGATTAGGAGTAGCAGGAGTAATTATTGGTGGAATTACCATCTGGAATGTTGCAAATAGCTTAATGGTACCATAATTGTAATGAAATTGTTCGTTAACCACATATTTTTAGCAAGTTAACGATGTCTCACATGGTTTATTAGACGCTTGAAGACGATTTCGATTTATCCATGGGTCATAGAAAATACGCTCAACCACGTAGAGGAAGTGCAGCATACTATCCTAGAGGACGTGCCAAAAGCATGGAAGCCAGAATTAGATCATGGCCAAAAAATAATTCAGATGAGCCAAAAATTTTAGCACATTGTGGTTTCAAAGCTGGATGTGTTCAATTAGTTACAATCGATGATCGTGAAAAAACTCCAAACGCAGGAAAACAACTTGTAAGTCTTGGAACAGTATTAGTAACTCCACCAGTTTCAATATTGGGAGTCAGAGGTTATTCAAAAGATCATTATGGATTACATGCCGAGTTTGATGTGTATGCAAAAGAATTTCCAAAAAATATTTCAAAAGAGATTAATTTAAAAAATAAAGATGGCGCAATGGAGAATGCAGAAAAAGTACTTGGAAGAGTTAAAGAAATTTTTGCAATAGTTGCAGTTTCCCCTCGAGATGCAGGATTAGAACAAAAAAAGCCATACATCTTTGAGGCACTAGTAAGTGGCGGTGATGTTAAAAAACAATTTGAACATGTAAAAGAATTATTAGGAAAAGAAATCAAAATTGATCAGATTTTTGAAACGGGTGCAACAATAGATGTTGCAGCAATTACAAAAGGTAAAGGATGGCAAGGCGTCATACAAAGATTCGGAGTTAAGAAAAAACAACACAAATCAAGAAAAACAGTTAGAGAAGTTGCATCATTAGGTCCAATTTCACCAGCAAGTGTAATGTACTCAGTTCCAAGAGCAGGTCAAATGGGATTTCATCAAAGAACAGAATACGATAAAAGAATCATGGTAATTGGCAATACAGAAAACAATCAAATAAAAATAAATCCAGATGGAGGCTACAAACATTTTGGTTTAGTCAAAGGAGATTTCATAATTCTAAAAGGTTCAGTACCAGGAACATATAGAAGATTAATCAAACTTAGAAGTCAAATTAGAAACGCACCGGTTAAAGTCACAAAACCAAATATCTTGGAGGTTGTAATATAATGAAAACTAATGTGTTGACACTAAAAGGAACCAAAGATAGTGAAGTAGAATTACCATTAGTATTTTCAACTCCATTTAGAGCTGAACTTATTCATAAAGCATTTACAAATTTAACTTCACATAAATTTCAACCACAGGGAAGACATCCAACTGCAGGTATGGACGTAGTGGCAAGATCAAATGATCCACCAACAGGACAACATCAAGCACGTATTGCAAAAATGAAAGGCGGTGGTGGTGGAAGACAAGGTCAAGCAGGTGGTGTTGCATCAGTAAGAGGTGGAAGACAAGCCCATCCTCCAATAGTAGATAGAGTGATTTTCAAGAAATTAAACAAAAAAGAAAATAAATTAGCATTTTGTTCTGCAATAGCTGCAACTGCATCAAAAGATTTGATAAAGTCAAGAGGACATAAAATAGAAGGCATAGAAGCATTCCCAATTATCATAACAAATGATATTGAATCAATTTCCAAAGCAAGTGATATTTACAAAGTGTTAGAAGATCTGAAACTAATGAAAGACGTAGAAAGACTTCAGACAAGAAAACCACGTACTGGAAAATCATCACTTAGAGGTAGAAGTAAAAAAGTCGGAAAGAGTGTATTGTTTGTCACAAAAGATGCATCAAAAGTAAGCAAAGCATGTGGTGCATTACCAGGAGTAGAAGTGAGAGCAGTAAAAGATTTGAGTGTATTGGATTTAGCGCCAGGTTCTGATCCTATTAGATTAACAGTATATTCAAAAGCAGCAATAGAAGAAATTGCAAAGATAAAATCAACACATCTAGAATTAATGGTGAAAGTAAGATGAATGTAGATCAAGCAAGTAAAATCATTTTGAAACCATACATTACTGAAAAAACATTTGCCATGGTTGAAAATGAAAGTAAAATTTGTTTTATTGTAGATAGATCAGCAAGTAAACCACAGATAATTGAAGCTGTAAATGCTTTGTACAATCAAAAAGCTACTGGTGTGAACACAGCAAGAACAATTTACGGTAAAAAGGCATTTGTGCAATTTGAAAGTACAGAAAAAGCCAGAGACCTAGCCACGAAGATAGGAATGCTATAATATGGATAACAAGAATTCATCAATACAAAGAGAGGATAAATAAAATGGTTAAAGAATTTCTATATCGCGGATTGCCCAAGGAGGAGCTAGAGAATATGTCCCTAGAGAAATTATTTACAATATTTAATTCCAGACAAAGACGATCACTTACACGAGGAATTACAGATGATAAAAGAAAATTGATCGAAGAAATAAAATCTGCAAAAGCTGGAAAAATAAAAAATCCAATCAAAACTCATTCTAGAGATTTAATTATTTTACCATACATGGTAGGTGTTACAGTAAACGTTTTTTCAGGAAAGGAATTCACACCAGTTTTACTTAAAACTGAAATGATTGGCCATTATCTTGGGGAATATGTAATAACAAACAAAAGAGTCTCACATGGTGCACCAGGTGTCGGAGCATCAAGATCTAGTCTCTACGTACCATTAAAGTGATTATCATGGGCAGATTCAAATACGCATTTCAAAATTTTGATCCAACAAAACATGTTCGCTCTTCATTAAGAGAGAAAGATATATCGCACAAACACGCACGTGAGGTAGCTGTTGCAATTAAAGGATTGTCTATTGAAAGAGCCAGAGATTATCTTCAATCAGTAGTCAATAAAGAAAGAGCAATCGCATTTAGAAGATTCAACAATCAAGTAGGTCATAGAACAGATCCTGGAATGATGTCGGGTCGTTATCCACAAAAAACAGTAAAAGAATTCATCAAAGTACTAGATAATTTAGAATCAAATGCAGAATACAAAGGAATGGATTTAGACAGATTAAAAATTGTAAATGCTACAGTTCACAAAGGTGTAATTGTAAAAAGATTCATACCAAGAGCAATGGGAAGAGCCACTCCAAAGAACAATGTGTTAACACATGTAGAATTAGTGGCACAGGAGATATAACATGTCAGCAGTAAAAAATGTAATTAAAGACAACTACAACATGATGCTTCTCAAAGATTATTTGAGAGTAGCAATTAAAGATGCAGGTTTTTCACATGCCGAAATTTCAAAAACACCGATGGGAACAAGAGTTGCATTACATGTAACACGACCAGGAATTGTTATTGGAAGAAAAGGTTCTGGAATTAGAGAATTAACAGATAAACTTGCAACTGATTTCAAATTAAAAAATCCACAGATATCAGTAGTTGAAATAGCAAAACCAGAACTATCACCAAGTGTAATGTGTAATAGAATGGCATCACATTTGGAACGCGGCACAGCATTTAGAAGAGCTACAATGTGGACACTAAAACAAATTATGGATAATGGTGCTATGGGCGTCCAAATAACAATTTCAGGAAAATTACGTGGAGATCGTTCTGCATTTGAAAAACATAGTGCTGGAATTTTACCAAGAGCAGGCCACCATGCAGAAGTAATCGTAGATGAAGATATTGCACATGTACAAACTCCTATGGGATTAATTGGAATTAGAATAAGAATCGCAATAAATGAAAAATTTGTTCCAGAGTTTGAATTAAAACACAA
>JAAUVF010000135.1 GCA_012030815.1 Nanobdellota archaeon
AATTACTCATAAATACGATAATTGCGGACATGGCAAGCTAAGTGAAACAAAACCAATGTTAGTAAAAGTACCAAAAGAACAAGCAGATGATTACATGAAAAAATGGTTTATCAACCCATATCCTAAAGACACTGACTATCAAAAATATGGATTAACAAAAGGTACTGCCACTGCTGACTCTTCAGATAAATCTGATACCGATAATTCGCAAACTGGAGGTTCACCAACTGGAGGATCAACTAATACTAGTCCACAAAATCCTCAGACAACAATTGCATCAGGTCCACCAGTTAAATGGATTATTGCAGAAATAATTAATGGCGAATACTACCCATGGGTACAATTCAGTATTGGATACCCTGGAGACACATGTAATGATAGGCATGTCTTTAGCGTTTATCCTAAAATACGCTCACTAAACGGAGTGTATCTTGAAAATCCTGATCCAAATCATGTGGGGTGTGGATTTGGTTCTGCATCAACATTTAACGAAGTAGAAGATTATCCCGTAACTCAAGCGCAAGTTGATGCATTCAAAAAAGACATGGGATTTGAACCATAAGTCTACTGAATAACTATTTTCTATTTTGTAATGATGTCAATCCTTTTACCACAACATTATTCAAATATTTTATATCTGAAATCAATTTTACTGTGAAACATGAATCTTCCGAGATCTGTGATGGTAAAAACACTAGTAACTACAAAAAATACTAAGGATACTTTTGAATTTTTTACAAATGTAAAAAATTGGGAGTCTGGAGGTTCTTTAAAGAATGTACAAAAAACTAGCAATGATTTTTGGTTATGTGATTCACCATTTGGAAAAGCAAAGATAAAGTTAAGATCAGATGAAGAATTTGGAATTTTAGATCATGATTTCTTTGTAGATATAATAAAATGGACTGTTTTTGCAGGGTTACTCCTAACGAAAGTGGCTCTACTGTATCTTGGATGTTTATTCGACCTGAATCTATGACTCACGAACAGTTTGAAGAACAACTAAAGAATTTCGATAATGAAATCATGGGTTGGAAAAAATCCTTAGAAATCTAATGACGCATGACATCCACTTATGTTTGTTAAATATCTGATATGCGTAAAAGTCAAATTATTTTTGAAGTAGAAATCATCCTTAATGCATAATAGATTGTTTTTCGTTATATTACTTGATGAGCGAATACGATTTCCCACGACATACTCCTTTGGTAGAACTACAGGCAAAATTAGGCACATTAATTGAGAATCATAAACAAAAATGCAAATTATATGAAAATGCCCAAAAAAATAAAAAATCTAGAGATGGCAAACCGTGTTTACCGTGATACCAAATTATTATGGAAATCAATAGAAGACATAAAAAAAAGAAATTGCAACATATGATGTATAATGAAAGTTTTTTAGACAATGATTATCTTTACATCAAATTTGGGGTTATGGAAAAATTCTAAGTATTCACCGTTCATTTATAATTTCATTAAAAACAATTTCTGATGTTAAAACAACTCAACCAATACAATCTGTAAAGGAAATTCGATTCCCTGGAACATTTTTTCCTGGCTTAATCAAAGCAGGAACATATCTTACAAACAGAGGAAAGGAGTTTTGGTATGTTACAAGAAATAAATCATTTTTAATCATTGAACTCAAAAGTGGATTCTATAAAAGAATAATATTATCAATAAATGAAATGAATCAATACAAAATAAAATCTATGATAAGATCAAATAAAAGTTTAACAAAAATACTATGCAGTTGACTCGTAGGATGTATGTGCTTTTTGTTCTTGTATTTCTTTTTCAAGATTGAGCCAGAAATAAGCTTCTTTCTGTCTAAAATTAATTTTGTAAATTATATACAATAAACCCACACATGTTATTTGAACCATGAATAATTGATTATAGTTTATCAATATTGATACGATGTTGGATATGACATTTGTTTTATTTGACATGTGTGTATTGTGCTAAAGTAGATTTAAAGAAATACTATCAAATGCGAGGTTTCAATGTTACGTAATCATTATTAGTAACTCATTAAATTATTTTTAAAAATTACTGCGTACTTTCATCATATTAATCGATAAAAAGTCCTTATGATGCAAAATTCAACTGATTTTAGAAAATAAAGTATACTATCATTAACCAATTAAATCATAATTTTACATTGATTGTTTCATCAATGAATATGAATATGATATCTTATGCAATTCTCACAAAGTTTAATCTTGGGATTTCTTATAATTACTGCGATAACTGGAGTTATTGGTATAGTTTCGTTATACCAGTTTGTTACAATCATTGATTCCCTCAAAACTACTGTACCTGAATCAATTGAGGATTTTAAAACAAAAGCATCTATTCTGGAAAGTGATCGATTGATAATATACTATGATGAAGTTTTAACGCAATCAGCAAGAAATTATGCTTTTACTCATGATGAAATGTGGAAATTAAGATATTTTCAGACTGAACCGGTGTTAGACAAATTAATCAATGAACCATATGGTAATGCAAACAATAGTGTTTTTCTGGAATTAAACAAAATAAACATTGAACTTGTCAACATGGAAAAAGAAGCAATTAGATTAACCGATAACGGAGAATATCAACAAGCCATATCAATTTTGGAAAGCGATGAGTACACAATACAAAAATCGTTATACACAGATTCGTTGAAGATTCATGCAGAAAATAATAATTTAGAGTATGATGATGGCATCAAATCACTAGAAAATACATCATTGCTACTATCTTCAAACATAGATAGAGTAACAAAAGAGGGTACTATAGTGCTGGAGATCATTTTTCCAATTTTAGTGTCTTTGTCTATTTTTCTAGGAATATTTTTCTCAAAAAGATTAGCAACTCCCATCAATGATTTAAAAAAGTCAGTAAAACAAATTGCTTCAGGAAATTTTAATGTAAACATTGCAGTACGTGGACCTGATGAGATTCAGGAACTGATACAAGATTTTAAGACGATGGTCGTAGAGCTAAACAAAATTGATGTCATGAAACGTGATTTTTCAGCCATGATTACGCATGAATTAAAGACCCCTCTAGTTCCAATAATTGGTTATGTTGACTTGCTTTTATCACAACACTTTGGAGACTTGAATCAAAATCAAACTGAACGATTATTGAGAATAAAAAATAACTGCTTAAGGATGCAAAAATAGTAACTGATATTCTTGATATTAATGGACTGGGTACGAATCAATTAAAATTTAACATGGAGATAAATGACATATCGTTAATTGTAAAGGATGGAATAGAACAGCTAAAAGATGAATTTGGTAAAAAAAATATTACAATTATAGAGTCGATGGAAAAAAATCTATTATGTAATTGTGATAAAGGTAGAATGAATCAGGTCATGATAAATGTATTAAGCAATGCAATTGACTTTTGTCCAAAACAAGATGGAAAAATTGAGTTAATAACAAACAGGATAAAAAATAACATTCACATTACTATCCGAGATAATGGGATAGGTATTTCAAAAGAAAACATTGACAAAATATTTGTAAAATATTATCAAGTAGATACCACATCAATTAGGGAACATGGAGGAACAGGTATTGGTTTATCCTTATCTAAGATTATAGTAGAAAAACACAATGGCAAAATTTGGGCAGAATCAAACGGGAAAGACAAAGGCTCAGAAATTCACATTCAGATACCAACTATATGAGAATTTAATCTGTGTCTAATTTTATCCCCATAATGGTAAAACCTAGCAATTGGGATGTCTTGAATCTAAATTCATGTACAACACAAAATCATTGAATTTTAGATTCTGAATTTTTTCGAAGAGTTATTCTTGCCATTATAGGTGCCATTATCGTTGTTATG
>JAAUVF010000013.1 GCA_012030815.1 Nanobdellota archaeon
TTTGAAGATCCTCCTCTGCAAGTTTGTCAATACCAGATATTATTCCAATTGTAGAAATTGTTATGTTTCTTTGGCCAATTCCAAAACCTCTTGGATGAGTAAGTAAGCGAACTGCACGTATTGTTTCATCATAGTTTGCCAATGGTTCACCCATTCCCATAAAAACCAAGTTTGTCACATGTTGACCTCTTTGTCCAAGTAGATTTGCAAAATGAATTACCTGTGCAACAATCTCTTCTGCCTTGAGATTTCTCTCAAATCCCATTTGACCAGTAGCACAAAAAATACATCCCATCGCGCAACCAACTTGAGTTGAAACACATATGGTAGATCTTGGATGGCCGCCAATCTTTGTTGGCTCATATTGTATAAGTACAGTTTCAACTGGAGTACCATCTGTGAGATTTAGCAGTAGTTTGGTAGTATCACCATCATCACTTACAACTCTATGAGTTTCAGTAGCAGAGCCAATTGTATAACCAGCTGCAATCAATTCATCTCGCATTGTAGTAGGTAGTTGTTTTATCTCAGAGATATTTTTTGGAAATTTATAATATAATGGATATAGTATTTGATCTGCTCTATATCTTGGCTGTCCCATATCCATCACTATTTTTTCCATTTCTTCTGGCAACAAACGATAAAGATCAGTCATTATATTTTCACAATACCTTGCATATTCAACAATTAAGACACCATCATAATATTATAATTTAACCGAATTCCAAATTGGAAATTTAAAATAAAAAAAGTTAGTTTTAATAATAAAAAGAAAGAAAAGAAGATTACTCTTCTAGGAACTCTAAATCATCTTCAGAGTCAAGGTCTTCTGTAGTTTGAACTATCTCTAGCTCAGCTGCTCCAGAGGTAGTTTCAACCATAGGCTCAGGTGTAGATTCTACAGTAGGTTCTGTTGTTGTTTCAGAGTCTTTTTCTTTTTTAGTTGCTTTTTTGGCTGTCTTTTTGCTTGGTTTTTTCTCCGTATCCTCCAAATCCATTACTCCTGCTTCACCCAAAGCAAAGATTACTTCTTCTTCTGGATGGTGAGGACTGTCAACCATTCGTGCAATTCGTTTCTTGCCTGATTTCTTAAAGTATATTCTGTATGTACTTGTGTGTGCAACTACGTTTCCACCTATTGGTCGAGTTGGGTCACCAAAGAAGACATCAGGAGATGCCATTACTTGATTCGTGGCAATTGCAGCACAATTGTAAGTTTCTGCAATTCTAGACAACATGTGAACAAAATGATTTAGTTTTTGTTGTCTATTTGATAATGTTCCTCTACCAAGATATTCAGCACGGAACAATCCAACTGCAGAATCTGCAATTATTAGTCGGATATTGTTTTCTTCAATTATAGGACCAGCTTCTTCAAGAATTAATGTTTGATGTGCACTGTTGTATGCGCGTGCTACGATTATCCTATCAAGAACTTTTTCTGGATCCATTTCATGTGCTTGTGCAATAGATACAATTCTTTCTGGCCTGAAAGTATTTTCTGTGTCAATATACAAAACACCTCCATCCAGTCCACCTTCTGTTTTTGGTTTTTGAACCATTACAGCTAATGTATGCGCAAATTGAGTTTTACCAGAACCAAATTCGCCATAAACTTCTGTTAGTGCTTGCGTTTCAATACCACCATCAAATAGTGTATCAAGACAATTAGTACCAGTTGTAATTTTACCAATATCTTGTCTGCGTTTGTATACTTCACTTGCAGTAACAAAGTCTCTGGAGATCAATCCAGTTTCAACTAGATGTTGTCTTGCTTTGTTTACAATTTTTTCTGCAGTATCTTTTTCCATTCCCGTTATTTCTGCGATTTCCACAGGACCTCTTACGATAAGATCCATAACATTGTGTACTCCTGCATCAGATAATTTTCTAGTAGTTACAGGACCTACGCCCTCCAAACTATCTAATCTTAAATCTTCTACCATACCGTATGGTACGGTACTAGTACTTTTATAACGTTATTGTTTTGAAAAATGATCGCAAAAAGATAACTTGTTGTAATAGTTTTGAGTTAACGTCTCTTTCTTCTTTGACCAGGCTTGTTTTGTCCTGGGAATCTGCCTAACTCGAATCGTTTTTTGAAGTTACTCTTATTTCTAAGACTAGAGTTTGTACCAACAATTTTTCTTCCTTCAACTTTAGGAGTCTGTCCTCTTACTTTACCTGCTTTGGTAAGTGAACCGTGAGTTGCCATAATTAATCATTAAGAATAGTAAATTTATGTATTTGTATGATTACCAGTATTTTGCCTTTATAGTTTCAATTACGTGTTCGTGTTCTTTACTTTTATGACGTGCATATCTTTCCATTGCACCTAAAGGAATACCACCTAATGATCTTGCAATTGCATTAAAGAAATATCTCTGTGGTCCTTTTGCACCAGTTTTTGTCATGAATTTTTGAATTCCATATTTGAAATTATGTTGCCAAGTTTTATAGAGCACACCTAATTGTGCTGGTGTCATTTCATTTCCAATGTTAAAGAAATCAGATTTTTCTAATAACCCAATTGGAACAAATGTAAGAGCAGTAGCAGTAAACATCGAGTCAGGTTGCTCATGTTCTAACTCAGTGATTAAACGAATTGTATCCCAAGAATCTTCTGGTTGTTCATCATTATCAAGGCCCATAATCAAAGTAAATGCAGGAATCCAATAATCCTTATTCAAAGTTTTTACACCTTCTTTTACAACCCAATGCCATTCACTTGGATCATATGGAGCAAGTTTTCTATCAGCATATTTTCCAATCAATCTCAAACTTCCGGTTTCAAAACCAGCTTGAATTCCAATCATATTATCAGGACTAGATTTTATTATTCTTGAAAGATTTGGAATAAGTTTCTCATCGGCTATTGCACCTGCCAAAGTGCCATGAGTTGGATTGGTGTGACCAACACCAGTAGACATGATAGCAGTGAACAGTTCTTCTAGAGCCTCTCTATTTGGCTCCATTCCTTTAGCAGTTCTAGGATCCATGCCATATACGAAAATATCATCACTGTGTATCCATGCAGACTTTGCACCACCTTTTTTGATGTTAACTTCAATTTCTCGTTTAACTTTTTCAGGAGAATAGTATCTTAATGATCTTAATGTAACATCACAGAATTTACAACCACGTCCACATCCACGCATTACTTCAACCATTCCATGCATACTTGGCTCTACAATTTCTGGAATTTCATCTAAATCTGGTCTGTCCCAGAAATTTACAAATCTTCCATGAATCTTTTTTCCGTTTCTTTCAAATTCTTTTATGTTAACTTTAAAGTCACTACGTTTTCTAAATGGGTCCATGTTTTCAAAGTCTCCATTAATTAGATAATTGAAAAATCTGCCAGCATGTCCATCAATTTCAGGTGCAATGCCTCCAAGTTCACCTTCTAAAATAGCATAGATACCAAATTCTTCGATTTTTTCTGGATCATAGTTGTATTGCCAAGTTCCAGAAGCACCAGAAATTACTTTGGCTTTACTACCTGTTTTTGTTTTGCAGTTTTTAATTCGTCGATGTAATTCTGTATTGTAAAATTCATCATACGAAGTTTGTTTTCTTCCATAAGTGAAAGTCATTGTAACAGGACCCATTCCCAATGGATCCATTTCGTATGTACCAACAACTTGAGTGTCAGGACCAATAAATTTTTCAATATGATCTGGATGTGCAACAACAACATCTTCACGTCTAAAACCATCTCGAAGCAAACCTGCTTCTACTTTTCGTAATCCATATGGAGCATAATTTGCCACTCCATTAGTATGAGGAATATAATTACAAATAAAATCAAATAAAATCTTTGGAGTTACTTGATTTCCTAGAATTTTGTACAAAAGACTGCTTTTATCACGATTAGGGTCCACCGCAGGAGCACATCCGAAAAACGTAGCTAGTGATAAACCACGATATGGAGACATCAATGTACGATCTGCAGTTAATACAATCTTTGGGTTACCCAATGCTCTTCAACGCAATAATTTCATGATTTATTTTAAACCTTGCTGGTCAAATCTAATAATTTTCTAAAATTCCAGCCTTATTTCTATGAAAATGACCAAATTCTTTGTTTGATAATAAATGATCCCCATCAAAAACAGTACCATCTTTGCAAACCAAGTCTTCTCCAACACAGCAACTTCCACATATTCCAACACCACACTTCATCATACGTTCAAGACTGGCTTGAACAAACAATCCTTTAGAATGAGCTAATTGGACTGTTTTGTACATCATTATTTCAGGACCGCAAGTGTATACTCCATCAAAATGATTTTCATTGACTAGTTTTTCAACCATACTTGTAACAAATCCCTTTTCACCATAAGTTCCATCATCAGTTGTAACAATTACTTTATGACTATTATTTTTCAGTAGATTATTTGCCAAATCTTCAAAGAAAACTTCATTTTTTGATTTTGCGCCAATTAAGACAGTAACATCATCAGTAGGTTTAACAAATGTCAATAACCGCATCATAGGAACAAGACCAGTACCACCACCAACAAGCAAAAGTTTTCCTTGTTTAAGATCAAAAGAATTCCCATAAGGTCCTCTTACACCTACTTGTTGACCTACCTTAACATTAAACAATCCAGTAGATGCCAAACCATGTTTTCGTACTGTAAAAGCAGCTTTACCAGATTCCTGAGAAATCATCACACTCATAGGTAATTCATTTATTCCAGGAATCCAGACCATTGCAAACTGTCCAGGTAAAACAGTAGACATCACATTATCAGAAAAGATTAAAGTTCTAACAGTAGGAGTTTCATCTATTACTTTTTCAATGATACAGATTTTTGTATGATTATGATTTCTTTGCAAGTCCTATCATCTCATCGATTTTTGAATATCCTTTCTTTTCATGTATTGAATTATTCCTTGATTAATGTCATTAAAAACATGTATCCAGTTATCACCAATTGCACTTCCCAGTTGAATTGCAGATGAACCAGCCAAAATAAATTCAACTGCATCTTCCCATGTAGAGATTCCACCGCAGCCAATTACAGGGATATTGTATTTTGAAGAAATTTCATAAACACATCTCAAAGCGATAGGTTTGATAGGAGTGCCAGATAGTCCACCGAATTTATTACTCAGAATTGGTCTCTGGGTTTCAACATCAATTGCTATTGCTCTAATTGTATTTAATTGCAGTAATTGCATCAAATTCCAGAATCAATTGCTGCACCTACAGTGTTAAGATAATGAGTAGTGCCCAATCCTACTTTGGCAATTACAGGAACATTTGTAGAATTTTTTACAGTACTGACAATTTTCTTAACTAATTCAGGATCATCGCCTACTTCTAGTCCCACTTTAGCAACATGTGGACAAGACAGATTCAATTCGTAAGCAGTAACTTGACAGTTTTTAAATTGTTCAACCATGATTTTAAAATCTTCAGGAATAGAACCTACCAAGCTGATAATTATTGGAACATCTTTGTTAGATTCAATCATTTTAGCAAAATTTGGAGCTCCTGGATTGGACAGTCCAACTGCATTAATCCATCCACCACCGTTTACACCAAAAATAGTAGGGTTTGGATATCCTTCCCAAGGTTCAGTACTGAGTGATTTACTAACAACTGCTCCTGCGCCTGAACGATAAAGTCGATTAAAAACATCTAAAGAAATTCCCAATATTCCGGAGGCTAACATCACAGGTCTTTCTAGATGGATTTTTCCTATAGAAGTAACCAGGCTGGGTTCCACTTTGAATGATTTATGTTGTTTCGAATATAATAGTTGATTCACAGTGTTTTTAGTACCTTTTTAAAAGGAGACTTGAAATTAACTAGTCATGTATTCTGTGATCTTAACAGAATTTGGAATCGTAGTTTTTAAAGATGAGAAACTCGAAAAAGCATTTCCATTCAAAGATGCAGTTAGGGACTACATTTCTGTGAAAAAAAAGGAATCAAAATTAAATGATCTTGTAAATTACTTGGGTCCGCTTCAAAGAGGAATAACGGTTAGTGATGAATCATTGATGACATTGCTGAAAAAAAGTTCCATAGATGCACAAATGATGGAAGAATCAGAATTAGAAACAATTCAATCAACAAAACCTCAGATAATTGTCGATTCAGGATTTGCAAAAAACATATCTGAATCTTTGTCTAAATTAAGAGAATTTGCAATGGGATTATCATCATCAAAGGTTACAGAAGTTTCTGAAAGTCCAGATCTCCATATTATTCAAGCAATAAATTCACTAGATGAGATTGATAAAATTGCAAATGGTCTTAGCTCACGATTACGAGAATGGTACGGTTTACATTTTCCAGAGTTAGACAACATAATAGATAGCATTAATGGATATTCACAAATTGTTTTAGCAGGAAAACGAGAATCATTAACAAAAAAAGTGTATGAAGAAGCAGGATTTCCAGATTCGAAAGCAGATATGATTGGATTACTTGCATCAAAAAGCAGAGGAGGAGACATTTCAGATATTAATTTAGCAATAGTGCAATCAATTGCAAAACAAATTCTAGATTTTCATGATTTAAGAAAAAAATTAGAAGCTCATGTAGAGTTAGAAATGGAAACTGTTGCACCTAATCTTTCAGCCATACTTGGAGCTGCAGTTGGTGCAAGAATATTAGGAAAAGCTGGAAGTCTAAAAAATTAGCATCAATGCCTGCAAGCACTATTCAGATAATAGGTGCAGAAAAAGCACTTTTTAGATCATTAAAGACTGGAGCTCAACCACCAAAACACGGATTATTGTTTCAACATGCAATGGTTCATGCTGCACCTAGATGGCAAAGAGGAAAAATTGCTAGAGCAATTGCTGCAAAAGCAGTGATAGCTGCTAGAGTTGACGTTTATGGTGAAGGTATCAATAAAACATTATTAGAAAAACTCAACGTTAGAGTAAACGAAATTAGCAAAAAATACGAAATCCCTACTGAAAGAGAGACTAGAAAACCAGAATTATTCAGAAGTGATAGTGGAGAGTCTAGAAGAAGAGAAGGTGGAGATTTCAGAAGAAGAGAGAGTGATTCTAGAAGAGAAGGTGGAGAGTCTAGAAGAGAAAACAAAAACTATAGAGAAAGAACAGATTCCAAATCAAATAAAAATAAAAAGAGATCCAAGTTTGAAAGAAGATAATTTTGAATTTTTTTGGATAAATTCAGATGGTGAAAAGAAACTAGCCACCGAAAATTTAGTTATAGGAAATCAAGTGTATAATGAAAAATTAATTACAAAAAAAGGAGTGGAGTATAGATTATGGGATCCATTTAGAAGTAAATTAGCTGCTGCAATAATGAACGGATTAGAAATATTTCCATTTAAGAATAAATCAACTGTATTGTATCTAGGAGTATCAACAGGTACAACAGTTAGCCATATTTCAGATATAGTTGGTCCATCTGGAATAATTTTTGGAGTCGAACATGCAAGTAGAGTAGCTAGAGATTTTTTAGATAGAGTTGCATCACATAGAGCAAATATAATTCCAATTTTACAAGATGCAAGAAAACCAAAAGAGTATTTTTCAGTATTTGGAAAAGTAGATGTAGTTTATGTAGATATTGCACAACCTGATCAAACAAATATTGCAATAGAAAATTGTAAAATGTATCTCAAAAAAGAGGGGTATTTCTTTTTAGTTATTAAAACTAGAAGCATAGATGTCACAAAATCTCCAAAAAGAATTGTAGAAGAAGAGATAAAAAGAATGGAAGTTCATTTTGAAATCCTACAAGTCATAGATCTTCATCCATATGACAAAGATCATGCAATGGTAATTGCAAAGTTCCTAAAGTAATTTTTTATTCAATATTTCTTGAGTTGGTTTCCAGCTTTTACGCACAAAAACTGGAATGATTTGATTGATTTTATAATATGAGGTAACAAAATCAATTGTTTTTGAATCAGATGGGTATCCACTTCCTAAGTCATAGTTGTTTCTAAGTTTTGATATTGCCTTATCTCTAGTAACTTTTGCAATTATTGATGCTGCAGACACTACAACAAACCTACTATCAGCATGATGGTAGGATCTGATTTTTTTATTATTAGATAATTTTGCTATTTCTTTTCCAAATCTTTTTGGATTAACATCGCATGAATCAACATAAGACGTATCAGGATTTAATTTTGAAATTATTTTTGCCATATACTTAGCCTCTAAATGATTAAGACCGTGTTTCTTAACACTGGCATCAATAATTTTTGGAGAAATTTTTGCAACATAGTAATTATCAACTAGTGCAATTATTTTTTTATAAAGTTCTTCTCGTGATTTTGGGGTTAATTGTTTTGAATCTTTTACACCCAACAAGGATAATTTTGGAATATCTTTTTTATTCAAAGAGATGCCAGCGATTACTAGTGGACCCAACATAGAACCACGTCCAGCATCATCAACCCCACAAATCTGCATTGATTCAGTCTTAAAACACATGTATTAAACCATTATAGGTTAATGAAATATAGAATAATAATTGCAAATTCCAGATGAAATATTTCAAGAGATAATAGAGGGGAAGACAAAAATTCTTGTTCCAAAAGGATCATTAACAGAGATAGTTCCACCAAAAGAACCAGCATTTTTTAATCCAAAAGCAAAATTGAGTAGGGATTTTTCAATAATCGCATATGGAGCATTTCTAAAAAAATTTCCAGGACCAAAAATATTTTTGGAGGGGTTATCAGGTCTAGGAGTCAGAGGGTTACGAGTTGCAAATGAATTGCAAGTAGACAAAGTAATTATCAATGATCTAAATCCATCGGCATTAAAATTAGCAGAATATTCAGCTGGGTTAAACGATTTAAAGAATATAGAATATTCAGAGATGGAAGTCTGCAGGTTTCTTAGTAAGTATTCTAGAAAAGGTGAAAGAGGCTCAATTGTAGATATAGATCCATTTGGCTCTCCATCACAATTTTTTGATTGTTGTTTAAGAGCAACTATGCATGGTGGAATTATTTCAATTACAGCCACAGATCTTCAAGTTTTAAACGGTCTCTATCAAAGTGCATGTAAGAGAAAATACGGAGGAGTGCCAATTAGAGTAGAATATGGGAATGAGATGGCAATTAGATTGATTTTAGGCTGCCTCAGAATGGTTGCAGGAAGAATTGGTGTAGAAATTGTTCCATTATTTGCAGAAAGTAACATGCATTACTATAGAACGTATGTACGAGTGCTTATTCGACAGGATCAAAAAGAAAATATCGGCTACATCATCCATTGTAAAAGTTGTGGACATAGAGAAATAACATCTGAGCAAAATAACCAATGCAAATTATGTAATTCAAAATCAGATGTCGGAGGGCCATTATGGATAGACAAAATTTTTGATAAAGAATTTGTTGAAGATATGATTTTAAAATCATCCGAGTTATCAGTGAGTAAAGTATGTGAAAAAACATTACAAAAATGTCTGGCAGAAACTGAAATGCCTGGAATGTATTTTACACTTGATGAAATTGCCTCCAAAATGAAAGCTTCGCCACCAAAGTTAGAAGATGCAATAAAGAATTTACAAAAAAATAATTATTTATCTAGTTGTACATCATTTTGTCCTACAGGATTTAGAACAAATGCCAACATAAATGAAATAATCAAGGTTTTCTCAGATCATCCAGTAAATCCTAAACAAACATAATACAATTCACTGCTTTGTTTTCTACTTGCTTCAGGTTTTGTTAGGTTTATTCTTGAAAATTTCTTTTTAATGTAATCTTTAAATTCCATTGAGTATTCTCCATCAAAAACTTTGAAAATTGCATTTCCTTTATGCATTAGAACCTTTTCCATAATTTTTGTACATTCATAATTCAATGAAATCTGTATTGCATGATCAACAGACCAATTTCCAGTTACTTGCGGAGATAGATCACAAATTACTGCATTAACTTTTCTTTCAAAATATGACATTATTTCATCAACTACAAATTCATTTCAATATTTTCTCGAATGATATGAGCACCTGGAATTTCTTCCACATATGAGGTATCAATTCCCATGACCTTACCTTTGTTACCAGCTAGTTTGACTGCCATTTGTGTCCAACCTCCAGGAGCACATCCCAAATCTAGAACATAAAATCCAGGTCCGATAATACGATATGATTGATTTAGTTGTTTGAGTTTGTATGCGGCTCTACTTCGAAATCCTTGTTCATGAGCTAATTTTCGGTATTGATCTCGACGTGCGTCTATAAGCTTCATTTGGCTTTCGTAGGTTTTTTCATCTCAGCTAGAACCCAATCTTCAATGAATTGACAATTACGTGGACTTATTTCTCCTTCAAGTGAACATTTCTGCTCGACAGGACAAACAAGACATGGGGCATTCTCAATTGATAAAGTACTGATAGGAGTTTTCTTTAGAATTAATTTATACGTCCAACGACCTTTATCAAGAATTTTTTCTCTGTAAATAGTTCCCATTCTTTCTAATTTTAATGCAAGTCTGGAACCATCTCTACTAGTAAGCTTTAGTTTTTCCAAAGTTCACTTTGAAACATTCCATTAGATTCACGTTCAGCTAAAACATCACAGATTTTATTTGTGAGTCTTTCCATGTCAACTTTTTCAATTTGGAAATTTTCAATTTCTTCATCAGTGAGTTGTTCTTCTAATTCTTCTTCTAATGTTTTTTCGGCTTTCTTTTTTGATTTCTTCTAATTCTTTCTTAGTTAGTTTCTTTTCTTTAGGTGCAGCTTCTTTTTTTGCCGTATCTGCAGATTTGTCCTTTTTCTTTGCCATCATAACACCTTAATTTTTAATATAACTCCTAATCATACAATATTTCATTCCTATTTAATAGTAAATTTACTACTTGCTGTTATACTACTCTTTTGATTTTGATCGGTCATTTTCACGACTAAATCATACTCTCCAGGTGTACCTATTATTTCAGAAAAAGCATCATCAATGGGTAGTAGAGAATTATTTGAATCAAAACATTGTTGTAAAAATCCACTTTGTGTAACTATAGTATCTTTTTCAGAATAAACAGTGACATAAAGATCTCCACAATCAAACTGAGAATCATCGATCTTTACTTGTATTTGAATTGGAGTAGATATGGAATATTGTTTTTCTAGTCCGATAATTGAAATTGATTCATCGTCAGTCATCATGTTGTGTTTACCCATAGGCCACATATCGAGTTCTCTATCAGGTGATTGAAGTATATCAGCCATTACAACAGTAGCAAAAGCAATTGAAATCAAAACTGGTAAAACAAATACAATGTATACTAATCTAGTTGCCATTTCGTTTTTTCACCTGTAATTCCCTTATATCTATTTAGCAACATTTCAACACACGTGATGAATTTGACGAATGAGTTAAATCGGAGCCGACTAAATATTGCTAGATGCGACTTAGAAAATTTAGAGTTAGAGCATATCGTTGCATTCATGATTCTGGCGAAATTAATGTCGGGGATTTAGCAGCGTTTGTTGGAAGAAATGAGAGTGGAAAAACAACAATCCTACAGGCATTAACCTTACTAAATAAAGATGAAAAAATTTCAGATTTGGATCTTTGTGATGAACTATCAGAAGAGCTTAAAGGAGAAATTACTTTGGCTGAAGGAGAATTTGAATTAAATTCAAATGAAACAGAATTAATTAAACAATCATTTCCAGGATTACCAGAGATAAAGAAAATAAAATTATTTAGGACTAACA
>JAAUVF010000136.1 GCA_012030815.1 Nanobdellota archaeon
ATTTTTTATGTTATTCTTGTAGCAATTTGGCAGCTAATTGCAATGTCTAGTATTTGGCCCAACAATCTTTTTCCCTCTCCTTATGAAGTAGCTGAAGATTTAGTTTATACTTCATCTGATGGTAGTCTATTTTTTGGAATAGGAACTAGTATTTTGAGATTAGTTGTGGGTTTAGCAATTGCAATCGTCAGTGGAACACTACTTGGAATTTTAATGGCAAGAATAGAGACTGTCAATCAAACTATTGGTTCTTTGGTTTTGGGATTACAATCAATTCCTTCAGTTGCTTGGGTGCCACTTGCAATACTCTGGTTTGGATTGACAGATACTGGAATCATTTTTGTTACTGTACTTAGTTCCATGTTTGCAATAACTATCTCAACTTACACTGGAGTCAAAACCATAAATCCTCATTATATTGAAGCAGCTCGTAATATGGGCGCTA
Organism: Nanobdellota archaeon; assembly: GCA_012030815.1. The sequence goes on from JAAUVF010000136.1 coordinate 446, forward strand.
AAGGTACACAATTAGCCACATACGTCCTAATTCCTGCAGCATTTCCCCATTTAATTTCAGGTTTCAAACAAGGTTGGGCTTTTGCATGGAGAGGCGTGATTGGCGCTGAATTACTGTTTTCATTTTTAGGATTAGGATTTCTACTTAATGTGGGGCGTCAACTAAATGATATTTCTCAAGTATTTGCAATAATGTTAGTGATTATGATTATTGGTATTGTTATTGATGGAATTATCTTTAAAAGAATTGAGAATAAAGTAATGTCTAGATGGGGATTAAAATAATTTCAAGGTTTTTTAATTTTTAGAGATATTACAAACGCACATACAATTACTACTATTGCAAAATACATTACTGCAATGTAATCAAATACAAAAGCAATACTTCCTGCAATTATAGGACCGACAACTGAAGCAATAGATATAGTGGAGCTAAAAATTCCGGTTGATGTAGAACGTGGATTGTTATCCATTAGGTGAAAATTCCCACCGATAAATAAAAATGCCCAAGTTCCTCCTACCAGTGCCATAAATGGTATTGCCATCCACCAATCTGTTATGATTGATAATCCTACAAATACAAACGATGTGGACCCAATTCCAATTTTAAATTTTGATACATTTGAAATTTTAATTTTACTTGCCATTAAATTCATCAAGATAAACGCAGTCAATGTGTTTGCAACATATACAATTGATACTTGATAGAGATCTGCACCTAATTTTTCCATTAACATTATTGGAAAAATAGTCCACACGGCAGTAGCTCCTATGTGTCTTAAGAGTAATGACAAAAATAGAAATTTGTTTTTTGAAATTACTTTTTTTGTTGTTCCTACCCCGATCTCTTTTTCTTGTATTGTATTTGGTAGTTTTATTGTAAATAACAATCCTATTACAAATGATGATGCACTTATCAAGAAAATGATCTTTAGATCATTTGTTAATCCTGCAGCTGCAATTCCTGCAAGCCATCCTAAAGCATGAAAAGAGATTACTGTTGCTGCTCTTTTCTTTTCAATATTTGCCTCATAAGCATAAGCAATCATGGCGGGAATCATTATGCCACTTGCTACGCCTGCAGCAATTCTTACTAGAAATAACAATGTAATGTCATCTGCAAAATAGTGCAAACCAAATGTTATTGCACAACCAATGAAGCCAATTCGGATAAATTTGAGCCTAGTGCCTTTTCTATCTGAGTGTCTACCAAAATAAATTTCGGATAAAATTTGAGCAAGGCTAAATGATGCTACAATCATTCCTATTTCAAAGATTGATTCTGTAACTCCTTTTGCTATCAATGGCATGAATACAAAGACCATTGAAATTCCTGCATGTTGAAAAAATGTTGCAATTCTAACTAGATTATTTACTTGAATATTTTGCATAAACGTACAAGAAATTTTTTTCTACCTAATTTCAAGATACTCACTAAACTTTGATGATTTTTTTCAAAAGAGTTAAACTGTACAAGAGCATTTTAAAAATAAATTGATACAAAAGGAACCTTTTCTTACTGCATTGCAAAATAGAATCTTGCTTTTTGATGGTGCAATGGGAACTGAGATTCAAAAATACAATCCAACCCCTGAAGATTTTCCAAACAATCAAGATGGATTTAACGATGGTTTGATTGTAACTCATCCAGAGTGGATTAAAAATATTCATAAAAATTATTTGGATGCTGGTTCTGATTGTATTGAAACTAACTCATTTGGTTCAAACAAAATAAAATTAGATGAGTATGGATTTGGAGATCAAACAGTTGATTTTAATAAAAAAATTGCACAACTGGCTGTTGAAGTTTGTTCAGAATATACTGACAAGCCTAGATATGTAATTGGTTCAATGGGGCCATCTGGTTACCTTCCAAGCTCAAATGATCCTGATTTAGGGCAAAAACCTCTAAGTGAAATTAGAAATGCATTTGAATTGCAAGCAGAAGGTTTGATTCTTGGAGGTGTTGATGCGCTTTTAATTGAAACTAGTCAAGACATTCTAGAAGTAAAACTTGTCATTGAAGCATGTCATAACGCAATGAAAAAAACTGGAAAAAAAGTTCCAATTATTGCAAATACAACTTTAGATCAATATGGAAAAATGTTGCTAGGGACAAATATTCAAGCTGCATATACTACAGTGTCTGATATGGGCATTGATGTTTTTGGTTTGAATTGTTCTACTGGTCCATCTGAAATGACTCCAAGTGTGAGATGGCTCGATGAACAAAATGAACATAATTTACTGGTGGTGCCCAATGCTGGAATGCCTGAAAATCAAGGTGGTCAAGCAGTATACAAAATGACTCCTGAAAAAATGGGCGAATTATTAGGTGATTTTCTTAAACAATACAAAAAAGTTCGAATAATTGGCGGTTGTTGTGGAACTAACCCCGAACACATTGCAGTACTACGTAAAGTAATTGACGAAAAAGCCTACTCTGTCAAGGGTTAAGTATTTAGAAAAACTGAGTAGAATTTATCATATTGACTATTCCTAGAGTAAGCTCAGCACAAAAAGCAGTGGATTTGAAACAATTACCTCCGCCTATGATAATTGGAGAACGAATCAATACACAAGGCTCTAAAAAAGCAAAACAGCTTGTACTCAATGATGATTATGATGGATTAATTGATTTAGCAAGAACGCAGGTAGATGATGGTGCACACTGTCTTGATGTTTGTGTTGCTACCACTGAACGTTCTGATGAAAAACAATTCATGTTAAATCTTGTTAAAAAATTAAGTTTGGAAATTGATGCTCCCCTTGTAATTGATTCTACTGATCCTGATGTGATAGAAGCATCTGTGGAGCAAATTCCTGGAAAACCTATAATCAATTCAATCAATTTGGAAGGCGATGGCAGCAGATTTGAACGCCTTGCGCCAATAATGGCAAAGTATGGTCTGCCTGCAATTGCCTTATGTATTGGACCTAAAGGTATGGCAAAAACTCCTCAAGAAAAAGTTGAAACTGCTGAATTGCTTTATGAAACTGGAAAAAATATGGATTAAAAATTGAACAATTTATTTTTGATGTTCTAACATTTACACTTGCTACTGGCGAAGAAGAATTTTTGAATGCTGGTAAAAATACTTTGGAAGGTATTAAACTGGTTAAAGAAAAATTTCCAAATTCTTTTACCACTTTGGGGTTAAGTAATATTAGTTTTGGATTAGCACCATATGCCAGAAAAATACTGAATTCTGTATTTTTGTATCATGCAGTCAAATATGGGTTGGATACAGCTATTGTTAACGCAAAAGAAATAATTCCTTATGGGGAAATCAATGAAAAAAGAAAAAAAAACTTAGCCGAAGATCTAATTTTTAATACTTCAATCCAAACGACATTATCTGAATTAATTATTTATTTTGAAAATACTGGTTCACGA
>JAAUVF010000137.1 GCA_012030815.1 Nanobdellota archaeon
ATCTTCAGCAACAAGTTGACCACGTACTATTGTTTTAACAGGCCATCCTTTTAGGGACATTCCCTCATATACAATATAATCAGAAAATCCACCAAAAAGTTCGGATGAAACCTTATTTTCTTTTTTCAAATTTATCATAGTAATATCAGCATCAGCACCTTTATCCAACGTTCCTTTTTTAGGATACATTCCAAAAATTTGTGCAGCGTTAGTACTAGTAAATTTTACAAATTGTTCAAGAGAAATTCTATTCTTATTTACACCCTCACTTAGTAAAATTGGAATTACTGTACCTATTCCTGGGAATCCAGCTAATGCTCCCCAAACATCAGCACCACCAAGTTTTAGTTTTAGTTGATTTGCAACATGATCGGTTCCTATTGTATCAATAAGATTTTGTGATAATGCATTCCATATTGCAATATTATCTTGAGTGGTTCTAATTGGAGGCATAACTTTGGCAAGATATCCTTTTTGATTTTCATAAGATAGTGTAAGATAGTGGGGACATGTTTCAACAAAAATTTTTGTTCCAAGTTTTCGTTCTTCTTTAATTTGTTCTAATGCCTTTTGAGAACCAATATGAACAAAATAGATTGTACAATTATAATCTCTCCCAAATTTTGATACTGTTTTTATTGCCTTTGCTTCAAATTCGGGGGAACGACTTTCAGACCATGCAGGAAGTCCATCACGTTTTTTCTCTTTAGCAGTCTTTATTCCACATGCACATGATTCGTAATCTTCTGCATGAACTAATACAGGACAACCAAGTGATGCAGCAGTTTTTACAATTTCTTCTACTAACTTATCATTGACATTTACTGTTGCTTCAGATAATTCTGAAGAATATGGAGGCATGTCCATAAACACATGTCCTACATCACCACCAAGATTCATGTAAATTTTAATGATGTGATTCCTTTTTCAACACAGTAAGACATTTCACTGATTTGTTGTTGAGTAAAAATTGATGCATGAATTGTATAATCAATATAATGATTTTTTGATGCAGCATCTAGTTGATCCGGTAGTGATTTTTTAAATGAATTTCCTAATCGTAGCATTCGCATCATAGTTGTTATTCCACCAATGGCTGCTGCATGTGACTCTGTTTTTGCAGCCTGATCAATTGGAGAATATACTCCATAGTGAACATGTGTGTCAATCGGTCCGGGTATTGAGATTAAGCCATTTCCGTTTTATTTGTCGATCACATGCAGGAACATCATTTGTAAACCCAATAATTTTTCCTTCATCAATTATGATGTTTTTATCAAGCATTCCTTGGGGTAAAACTATGTGTGAATTAGTAATCACAGCATCATACGTCATTAGAAAATTTTCATGTCTTGCAGTCTATTATGCGTTGAGAAAATGAATAAAAACACATCTCTTAGAGGTAATGGAAGGGCCGGTGGTTTAGTGGTATAATGCCTCGTTCGCAACGAGGATGTCGGGGGTTCAATTCCCCCCCGGTCCATTAATAATTTTTCCAGAAACTATTATACATAAACAAAGATTACATGTCTCCATGAAGGTTTTTGACGGGAAAAAAGCTGCGCAGGAATACATGTCTAAACATACTCTTGCTTTCTCTACTCCAGAGCTAACTCTAATGAGATTTGCATTTTGGTTAGGAGATACAGTTCCAGATCCAGAAAATAAAGAGAATTCGCTTCCAAGAATGTTGACATTTATGGTAGAGCAGGATTTTGCACCAATTTTAATCGATGATGATAAGTATGAGCCATCTGGTGCTGTAAAAAGTTCAAACGTATATGGAAATGCATTCTCAGATGCAAAGTCTGATGGGAAATTTTGCTCTGAGTGTGGTACAACATTATCTAGTACAGCAAAATTCTGTCCTGAATGTGGTACAACACAGGATTAATTTTAAAATAATTTTATGCTTTAGAACCGCATTTTGTGCAAAACTTTGCATTTGGTCTTAACGATGCACCGCAAGATTTGCATCCATTTCCACTAGGTTCAGCAGTTCTTCTTGGCATCATAGATGGATCAGGTGATGGTAAAGTTCCAATATCACCAAATGCTTGTTGTGCAGATACAATTCCTGGAGGACCACCAACAGGATTTTGAGATGTACCAGATCTTGGCATACCCATTCCACTCATTCCAGGTTGTCCCATTCCGGGCATTAATCCAGGAGATTGAGTATTACCAGTTCCAGAGCCACGTGATTTTTTTAGCTCAAAAATTACTTTGATTGCAAGAAATTCTAGTGCAGAATATGCTACAACATAATCGCCTAATTTTTGAAAGAATTCTTTGTCACTTAGTAGGCCTTTTTTTGTACATGTTATTTGTGTCAAGAAACGATTCATAGTATCCTTGAGATTCATCAAATAAGCTTTGCAGCTTATCAAATAGCATGTTCAAAGTATCTACTTCGCCAAATGACATAATCATGCTTTATTTTTGGAATATTAATTACTTTAGGATCAAAAATAGAAAAATTTAGTTATGATTTATGCTTGTAATGCTCTATCAATCATATTTTTGTATGATTCTTTTGATGCAGCGCCAACTTGCTGACTAACTATTTCTCCTTTGTTAAGGAGAATTAAGGTTGGAATGCTAAAGACGTTGTATTTTGATGCTAATTCATTAGCCTCATCTACGTTGACTTTGACAAATTTTACTTTACCTTGATAGTCGTTTGCCAGCTCTTCAACCACTGGGCTTACCATTCTACATGGACCACACCATTGGGCCCAAAAGTCAACAAATACTGGTATATCAGAGTTGATCACATTGATTTCCCAAGACTTTGCATCTGAAACTTCTGTTATTCCCATAATAATTATAATTTATTGAACATACCTAAAAATGTTCACAAGAGTTAACACCATATTTTTTGTTGGATTTGAAACCAAAAAAATGATTTAATGATATATACTTAAATGTCGTTTGAATAAATCTGAGTTATGAGTGCTGAGCTTAGACTTAAAAAATTAAGAGGATCTGGTGGCTTTGTTATGGCATCTGTAAATGATCAACAACAAATGAAAGGTAACTTGGGAGGTCCAGATCTATTTTTAGCACCAATTGGTAGATTAGATAGTCAAAAAATTACTAAATATTTTGCAATACATGTGAAAAAGAATTTGAAGGTCCTCCAAAAATAAAATATGAAAATCCGAATGAGGAAGTTGCAGAAAATTTAATTCTTGCAGAAAAAGGTCAGTATATTTGTAATTCTTGTAGTGCAGTAATTGCAGAGTATAGAGAATTTAAAAAACAAAATGAAACGGTTGAAGTTGGAAGTGCAAAGCCATTAGAATCTTCAAGTCAAACCGTTACAGAAAAAATTCCAGAGACAGTACAAACTCAAATAAAAATAGAAACAATTTCACAGCCACCTACACAATCATCTACACAACCAAGTACATCTACATCAATAAGCTCAATTGAAGGATTAGCAGTGTATGATGAAAATGCTAAAAAAATTGGTAATGCAAAACAAGTTGGAATTGACTCTAATCAATCAGTAGTATTGTTAATTATAAAAAATGACGGAACAGAAGGAAGTATCCCATGGAATAGCATAAGAAAAGTAGGAGAAGTGATTCTTTTAGGAAATCCAGCTGTAGTACCTCAAGCTCCACAGCCTGGAAAATGTGCAAAATGTGGATTTTCAAATAAAGATGGTTCCAAATTCTGTGAAGATTGTGGTAGTAAGCTACAATAAGTGAAGATAAATCTGATTGATTAATCAATAGGAAATGTAAATGTTAAACAAAAAATTAATGTCAAAAGGAATTCTCAAAGATATTTTAATTGTAG
>JAAUVF010000014.1 GCA_012030815.1 Nanobdellota archaeon
GTAAATTGCGTATCAATTTTTTTAAAGACATATTCATCAAAACCTTTGGCGCTGTTATAGAATTCTTCACCAATAATCAATCCATTTGCAGGTGCAAGTCTGTTTATCTTTGCACAGCGATTTACAGTATTTCCAAAGATATCATTAATAGAAGATGTGGATGTTTTTGCAATCCTAACAATTCCATAAGTAGAACTAATTCTATAATCAAAAACAGGTAGTTTTTGTTTTTCTAATTTTTTTACTATATCTTCATGTAATTCACATAACGCCAAACAGCAATCTAGGCATTTTTTTAACGTAGATTCTTCTTCGGATGTTATAACTGGGAAATAGAACAGTAATGCATCTCCAATATTCTTCACTACTATACCACCAAAAATTTTTACAGTTGAAGCGATTGAGTTAAGGAAGATTTTATAAAATTCACTAGTTTCTGATTCAGATAAATTAAGAGTAATTTTTGTTGAGTTCATAATATCTACCATACATACGCAATATTGTTCGCTATGATCAGAAAATTGTAATAAGATATCTTCTTGTTGTTTTATGACGTCTTCTTTTTCTTTGATTTCAATTAATGATTTCTGAAGCTTTTCAGTCATCAAATCAAACGCTTGTGATAATTCACCAATTTCATCTTTTGTTGTAATATTTGTTCTAACATTAAAATCTCCACTAGCAACTTGATTTGCAGCATTTTTTAATTTAATTAGAGGTCGTGACATGGATTTTGAAATTAGAAATGCCGCTACAATCATTATAGTAGTCATTACTAAGCCAGTTTGAAAAATTCTATCTTGAAGTATTAAAACAGGTTGTATTGTTTCTGCTTCATCAATTTCTGCAAGTAAAACAAATCCTAGATCATTAGCACAGTATGATGAACCATATATGTTGACATTTCTGTAATCTAAATAAATTCCTGTAAATTCTTCTCCATTACTAAAACATTTTTGCACAGGAATTGTATCGACTTTTTGATTAAAGATAGCATTACTGATAAATCGAGATTCAGATAACATCAATGACTCATCATTACCATGTAAACCTCTCCAGTTTTACCTAAACCGCTTGTGTCACTTATGATATTATCTAATGATTCAGTTCTAATTTTAGAAATTATTACTCCTATGGGTTCATCATTTTTTTTTATTATCTTTAGCATAAATTGGAGAGACTACAATCATTTTTTTACCTGTTTCAGTTGGCTCAAAATCTATAAACGAATTTTTTAATCCTTTTTGGAATAATGGATCTTGAAGTAAATTACTATCCGTTAGTCTACCAAGTGAAAAGAAAACTTTGCCATTTGCTCCAATAATTTTTACATCTTCAAAACCAATTGAAAATCCAACTAATGTTTGAAATGCCTGTATTTGAGTAAGAAAATCTCTACGTTTAGTTTCTTTTACTTTATCTAAATTCTCTTCTGATATTTGGTTTAATTCATTTACAAGAATTTGTATCATTGGATCATTTGCTATGATTTGATTTTGGTCTATTCGTGATTCATAAAGAAGCTTAACAGCATTACCACGTGTAGTTGACTCGCCCAATAATAGATCATTAGCTCTTTCTATTAGAATTTGTTCAGCATAGTTAAAGCTCAAATAAGCTGTGATTGAAAGTGTGATAAGTGACACTATAATTACTAAAAATATCAGTTTTTTATCTATAGTAAATGAAACTTGCAATCAATTTTTGTTATTTTTATACAATATCAATTCTTCGAGTATTTTTAGTGTTAATAATATCTATTTTTAGCATGTATTAGATTTGAGGGGAAATTATTCATGTTTTGAGTTTGTTTTTTTAGTAAATTAAAAATTTTTAATTTAGTCTCTAGAAAATTTTAATTTGGAACCCCATTTACTGTTTTGATTTTTAGTTGGTTTTTTGATAAATTATTCAACATTTCATACGTAATTGTAAATCCATTACCAACCATTGTGGCATCCTTATCATATGCATTTTTGTTAGGCACAAATTCATCTGCTAAATCCTTTATTTTTTTTGTTTTAATATCAAATAACCTAATTTCTTTACCATTTTCAAGTTGTATTCTAGCATCATTACTAAGGCCTTGAATTGAGAAATTTTCAAAAAAACCTGATCAAGCCATTTTTTTTTAATTTTATAACAGAGTCATATGTGACTTTATTTCCATATAACAAAATTTCTCGTGCACTAATTTGAACATCATCTTCCATATTAAGAATCATAATAACATCGGCTTCTAGAGTAACCGTATTTGTAATATTTTCAGCAATTATTTTTCCATTTAATGCAGATATGTAAGTTCGTTGTTCTTGTGTTTGATATACTCCGACACGGCCTTCTGAGTCTTGAATTTTATATTTTCTGCCAAAAATATTTCCAACTACAACATTACCATTATCGACAATTATTTTAGAACCGTTTTCAATTTTGTATTTATTTTCAAGTGGGTTAATAAATTTGAAATCACCTTTTGTAAGATGAATATTGGTTCTAAATTCTTCAGTCCAAGATGGACTTGTGATATTTCCTTGCATAATAATAGAACCATCATAGGTTAGATTACCTGCCATAAAATTTCCTTTAATTGAAAGTGAGCCATTTGCTTTTCTTTCAAGTTCAATTTCTCCAAGAGTTTTTGAGCCAAATAATCTAGTTGCAGTTGAATTTGTTCTGTTTAGTTCTGCTGCCCATTCTTCTGCTAATTGCATTTCTTTTTGTAGCTCTTGACCTAAAATTTGATTTTTTTTTCTAATGTCTTCTTCTGAATCACCAGAATAAACTCTAGAGTTTCTAATTTTTTCTAAATCAGTCTCAGGATATTTTTTACCAATTTTGAGATCTTCGTATGCTTGTCTGATTTTAATAAACAGTTCATTTTCTCCTCCTTTATCAGAATGATAGAGAAGTGCTAATCGTCTGAATGCGTTACGAACTTCTTGTTCAGTTGAGCCTTCAACTATCCCCAATATGTCATAGTTACTTTCTACCATATTCTCTCAGTTTTTGGTTATTTTTTCATATTTCCTATACTTTTAGTTTATTGGAATATAAAATGTCAACCTAAAATAAGTGCAAAGCATTGCAGTGTATTCCCACTTGTTAAATCAAAATAAGACGTACGCTAATTATGCAACAATTAATTTCAGGAAAAAAATAGATGATGACTCTAGAAAAGATGCAATACTTGAAACAATATCAGACAAATATTGTAGAGCTATTCTAGAAAACACTATGGAAAAACCAAAATCAGCAATGGAGATAAGTGGAGAAACAAAAATTCCAATAAGTACGGTTTATAGAAGACTACAAACCTTACACGATAATAAATTGCTGGGTATTTCTGGTTCAATTAGTGACGATGGTAAGAAATACTTTCTATACAAAAGCAAAGTTAAGGCCATTTCTACATCATATAGTGGAAGTAATATTGAAGTCGAAATTGTACCTAACAATTGTTAGGTACTAACAATTTTGTTTTGTTGAAATCATGTCTGATAATCTAAGTTCAGTTTTAAATGAAAAAATAACCAATACAAACAGTATGAAAAAAATGTATTCCTCTCCTGTTATTACTGTTAAACCAGAATCATCAATTTTTGATGCATTATTACAAATGCAAACTAATTTTATAAAACATGTAGTAATTGCAATTAAAAATATACCTGTTGGAATTGTGACTGAACGAGATATCAATAAATTTTTAGAAGATGATAAAACTGCACATGCAATAAATGAGATTCCTATTAAACATGTTATGAAAAAAATATAATTACTATAATTGATAGTATAGAAGATCATTTTGAACAATGTGCGACAAGAATGGAGACTTTCAAAATTGGATCGATTGTTCTTGTTAATGATAATGGAGAATTATCAGGTATAATTTCAAAAACTGATTTGGTAAAATCTTTTGGAATTATATTTAGTGATAAATATAGAGTTAAAAATTTTATGAGTAAGAATGTAGTTACTTGTAGAAAAAATGATTCTATAAAATTTGCAATAAACATAATGAATAAAAATCAGGTTTCAAGATTAATTGTAACTGATGAAGATGGATATCCTATTGGTGTTATTAGTACTAATACGTTATTAGCACATAGTGATTACTTTACTAAAGGCAGTACACGTTCTAGAGATTATTTACTTCCTATAAACAGAAAAAAACTTGTTGTAAATGATTTACTGGCTGAAGAACTTTTAACAATAAATGAAGAAGAGGATTTAGGAATAGCTGCAAACAAAATGATAAAAATAAAATAAGTGGAATTCCTGTAGTAGATTCTAATAATAATTTAGTTGGAATTATTAGTAAAACAGATATTGTAAGAGCTCTTTCTATTGTAAAACCACATGAGAAACTAAAATTACAGTATAAAGAATTATACTAAAAATTATTGATGTCGGATTGACTAATTTGTTTTATAGTTTTTTGGAGTGATAAATGTCTGAATTAAATCGTCACATGAGACTTTTTCATCTTGTTATGTATGGGTTGAGAATATGGCCACGCTTATTTCTGGTATTGATGTAGCAACTGCAATTATTACAAAACCAGCAGCTAGCTGACCAATGCCGGATCTTTTTATGACTTTTTCAATTGAGCTAATGGCAAATATTGCACTTTTAACTAAGATAATCAAAAAAACTAGTAATATAATTAAGTTGAATAGTAAATCATCCATAATTCATTTATCATTTTGTTAACTGATTAAAATCTACATTGTTTATTTGTGAATGCTTTATTCATTTTTTTCTATATCAACAAGTAAAATGGGGCATGCAGTGTTTTCAACAATCTTTCTTGAAACACTACCAGAGTTAAGAGACTTTTTAATCCTTTTAGTTTTCTTCGTTTTGCCATGACTACAAGATCAATCTTTTGTCTCTTTATTATTTTGAGAATTTCATCTGCTGCTGAACCTATAGTAACTGTAATGCTTGCTTTAATGTTGTTTTCATTGCATAATTTTATCCTTTTTTCCATTTCGCTTATCATTCCTCTTCTATAATCTTCATCGGCATTACGAATATTTTTTAGTAATTTTTTTTGTTCAGATGAGGATAATGCAAACATCATAGGTCGTGGGATTTGTTCAACAACATGCAATAATACGATTTTAGCTGATGATGAATTAGCTAAAAAAAGTGCATGTTTTAATGCTTTATCACCAGCAAGTGTTCCTGCATGAGGAACAAGAATAGTACTGTACATGATAAATTTGTATCATCATAGTAAATAAATTCATTAGTTGTTTTTCAAGTTAAAAATTAATTCATAATAATTATTATTTTCTTGTTTTAAAAGAGCAATTAATGCTATAACAATTCCTAATACACTGATGCCAATTGCAACATAACCAACATTCATCTGTTGGTTAGATTGTTCTAATTCAATAATTGATTTTTTCATATTATTTATTTCTCCAAGAAGTGTAGTATGTCCATCAATTAATTGAGTTAATGTAAGATCAGCAGGTTTTGGAAATTCGATATAAGAGCGTTCTTCAACCTTTGGAGGATGCATCGATAAACTTATTGGAGTTCCTTCAATATTTCCTAAAATATTTACTTGGTAAAATCCTGATACTGTAGGATTTACAAATGCATAGTATTTCCCAGGAATATTATGATCTGGTGACAAAGAGAGAATTAATTTTTCTTCTTTAAATATTAATTCTACTTTTAATGATTTTTCAAGTCCAGATACACCTTCATTAAATTTTTGTTCTTTTAATTCTAAACCAGGTTCAAGACGACTGACAGAGAATTCAATTCCATTAGTTTCTCCAGATACAACAGGTTCATTCATCCAACCAATTTCTAATCTGTATTCACCAACAGAATCAACTGTATGAGCAAAAGCAGAACCAAATAATCCTGGAATTAATAATAAAATTGTTAAATATTTAAAATTCAATAATCAAAAAATCAGTTGCTGTTTTAAAAAGGTTCTATAAATTATTGATACAGAAGATACAAATCAAAATATTATCTATAAACCCTCAAAATTTAAGAACCCCTACTTTATCGTTGAACTATTGACAAAATTCACTGTTATATCTGGAAGCTCATCTGAAGAACTGGCAAAAAAATTGGCAAAAAAATTAAATGCTAATTTAATAAAATCAGAAGTGAAAATTTTTCCAGATGGTGAAAGTAAAATTACATTTCGTGGGAAACCTCAAAAAAATAAAATTGTTGTTGTTCAATCAACATATCCACCAGTAGATGAAAATTTAATTCAGATTCTAGCAATAATATCAAAAGCAAAAGAATACGCAATGGAAGTAATTGCAGTAATACCTTACATGGGTTATGCTCGTCAAGATAGAGAGTTCTTACCAGGAGAGATAGTGACAATGAAAATTATTGCAAAATTATTCAAGAGTGTAGGAGCATCTAAAATAATTGTAGTAGATATTCATAGTATGATTGGTTTGAAATATTTTAATATAAAATCAGAGAATGTAACTGCAATTCCAAATCTAGCAAAATACTTTTTTAAAATTAAAATTAAAAAATCCATTAGTTGTATCTCCAGATCATGGTGGAAAAGAAAGAGCAAAGGAGTTTGCTAAATTTTTAAAGACAGAATACATAGTCCTTGAAAAACAACGTGACCGTAAAACTGGAAAAGTAGAAATTAAATCTACAAATTTTGATCAAGTGGTAGATAGAGATTTGATCTTAGTTGATGATATGATCAGTACTGGTGGAAGTATAATCAAATCTACAGAATTTCTTAAAAAACAGAAATGTAATCGAGTGTTTGTAGCATGTACGCATGCACTACTAAGAAATGATGCTGAAAAGAAAATAAAAAATGCAGGAGTTACAAAAATAATCAGCACAAATACTATTCCTGGAAAAACATCTTTAGTTGATGTTTCAGATACAATTGCAAAGGCAATAGTATAATGCCAGAGAGTTTTTTTGTTTTATCTAAAGATTATCTTGAAATAGCAATTGATGAAATAATTGCAATAGCAAAAACATATGACAGATTTGCAAAAGTACAAATTTTATCGAATTTAGTAATAATTCAATCAAAAACAAATTGGAAGCAAATTGCAAAACGTGCAACTTTTGTAAAAATCTCTGGTCAAATTCTTCGTAAAATGTCAGGTTTATTTTTAGATGAAGAAAATTTTAAAGTATTAAAAAATGCCAAAACTTTTGTTTGTAGAATTGTTAACCTATCATCAAATAATTTCAATATACCAGAATTAGAAAAAGCGATGGGGGATATGATAACTAAGTTTTCCAAAGCCCAAGTGTCTCTTGAAAATCCCGATATTAGCATATATCTAATATTTACTGATCAGGAAAATTTTTTTGGTTTTTCGAAAAAAATTGAAAGTCAAACTAGACCGAAAAAAATTAAAAAATATCCACATGAGTTAGATTGGAAGCTTACAAGAGCAATGATAAATTTGGTGGGATTAAAAGAAGGAGAAACTGTTTGCGATCCATTTTGTGGTACTGGAACTACATTATTAGAAGCTGAATCTATGGGAATTCATGCTATTGGATTAGATTTTGATGAAAAAATGTGTAAAATTTCTAAAGAAAATTTAGATGTAAATGAATATAATTCAAAAATAATCAAGGCAGATTTTAGTCAGTTAACAAAAATGATAAATGAGTTTGATGGAATTGTTACAGATCTACCTTATGGAACAGCATCAAAATCATCAGAAAATCCTGATGAATTAATGAAAAAGTTTGTATCGATATTGCCCAAGCGTAAGAAAATAGGAATTATGTGTAAAAAAGGGTTTGAAAAAAAAATAAAGCTAAATCCAATAAAAAAATATGAAATCTATAGGCATAAAAGCTTGACAAGAATAATTTTGATAAAATGAAATTAGTATTTTTAGGAACTTCAGCTGCTCAACCTACCGAAAATAGAGGGTTGTCATGTATTTGCTTAGAAAGAGAAGGTGAAATTCTCATGTTTGATGCAGGGGAAGCTGCACAAATTTCTTATTTAAAATCAGGTTTGGGTTGGAATAAAAAAATGAAAATTTTTGTTACACATCTTCATGGTGATCATTGTATAGGATTATTAGGATTACTTCAGACGATGACAATGCAACGTAGAACAGAGGTATTAGAAATCTATGGACCTAGTGGAATTGAAGAGTTCATAGCTGCAAATATCAAAGTATTAAACTTTGGATTATCATTTTCAGTTATCATTACAACTGTAGAAGATGGTATAGTTTTTGATTCAAAAATTTATTCAGTACATGCTTGTAAAGCTAATCATTCAGTTACTACGTATTCTTATCTTTTTGTAGAAAAAGATAAACCTGGTAGATTTGATCTAGAAAAAGCAAAGGCATTAGAAATACCTGAGGGAAAGTTATGGAATCAATTACAAAGTGGAATGAAAATTAAAATTCATGAAAAAACAATTAGTCCAGATCAAGTGCTAGGAAAAAAAGATCCGGTAAAAAAATTGGAATTTCAGGAGATACAATGCCAACAAAACAATTAGAAAAATTCTTTGATCAATGTGATTATCTTGTATTTGATTCAACATTTTTAGAAGAAAATAAAGAGAAAGCAGAAGAAACAAGACACTCTACTGCAAAACAAGCAGCAATACTAGGAAAAAATGCTAAAGTGAAAACTCTCATCTTAACACATTTTTCTGCTAGATACAAAGATGAAACCAGACATCTAGAAGAAGCAAAAAAAATTCATGATTCAGTTATAGCAGCCAAAGATTTTTTAGAAATCGAGATAAAATAAACGAAAAAATGTTTGAAACAGTCACAAAAAAGCTTAAAGAGGCTCAAAAAATTGTATTTGTTACAGGAGCTGGAATCTCTCAAGAAAGTGGAATTCCTACATTTAGAGGAAAAGATGGATTATGGAAAAGTTATGATGTTATGAAATTAGCTACAATTGATGCGTTTTATGAGGATCCAAAATTAGTTTGGGAATGGTATAATGAAAGAAGAAAGAATATTTTTTCTGCCAATCCAAACTTAGGACATAAGGCAATTGCAGAATTAGAGAAATTTGTGAAAGTTATTGTAGTAACTCAAAATATAGATGGGCTTCACCAAAGAGCTGGAAGCACAAAAGTATTGGAATTACATGGAAGTATAATAGAAATAAAATGTACTGTTTGTGATTTTAAAAATAAAATACTGACCGAGTTTACAAATATACCACCACTATGTAAATGTGGAAATATCTTAAGACCCAATGTAGTATGGTTTGGAGAACCTCTCCCTCAAGATGTTTGGCAAGAGGCTATGATACATGTAGCTACATGTGATGTTATGGTGGTTGTAGGTACATCTTTAGTAGTATCACCAGCAAATTCATTACCACTTTATGCCAAACAAAATAATGTATTTTTAATAGAATTAAATCCAGAAGAAACACTCATGTCATCTGATATGGATTTATCAGTAAGAAATACTAGTGTAATGGCACTTCCAGAATTTGTTTCAATTTTTAGATAAAGCAGATTGTAATTAATAATATGTTAAGTAATAATTTAATCTCAGTAATTTGGAAGAATTAGCCAATCTAGAATACCATCAATATTAGATGAAATTAATGCTACTTTGATTGGACCCAATGGGGATTCATCTGCTTCTTCACAAAGAGCAATAGTTCCAACAAATGCAGCCTGTTTATTTAGATAAAACCAAGTTAAGTTATCTTCTAAATTTTTTTCAAGTTGACGCTGATAGATTTTTTGTGATTGATTAAAATGAATAATATCGTAGATCTTTTCAAGTAGATTAAGATCCTTAGAATTTGATATAATAGAAAAATCATCAACTTTTATTTTTGCATTTGGAAAAATGTTTAAAATTGCAGTTTCAATTTTTTTGGATCTTCAGATGCATGTATTGAACAAGTAATTTCTATTTTACAACTAATACTAGGAATTTTCATTTTATCCATCCTTCAATAATTTTGAAGGAGTAATCAATCAGCTCATCTTTTGTTAAGTTATTATTAGAAATTGTTTCATCAGACAAAGCAATTGAGTTACTAATGCCGACTCCTATTTCTCTACTGTCTCTTTCTTCAAAATTTTCTTTAGTTTGAGGATCATCTGATCTTCCTCGTTGTTTTAAAAATCCAAATCTAGTATTAGTTGATGCATGGATAGCAAGAAGTTTTACTGTTCCATGTTTACGTAAAACTTCTATTTCAGCATTAGATCTAATTCCATCTATTATCACAACTCTTGATTTTGTATTTTCAATTTGTGGTACAACTAATTCTGCAATAGCACCTTGACCATTTTTTTCTCGTAATTCAATCATTAATCGACCAAGATTTGGTCCTGTGGGTTCAAGATTTCTATTTTTAGCTTCTGTTCTTACTACGTTACCCATGTTAATAATATCATAACCTTTTGATTTGAGACCATCAGCTATGGTTGATTTTCCCGCTCCAGGCATACCTGTCAAACAAACAATTAGTTTTACCAATATCAGAATCAAAATGTGTCTGGTCTATGAAGCTACCGGAAATTATTATAAAACATCAATAAAGAAAAATGATCATGCGAGTTTTTGTAGCAATTGAAATTACTTCTGATAAAATAATTAATTCAATCTTAAAATTTCAATCTGAAATTAACATAAATGCTAAACCTATTGAATCACATAATCTTCATTTTACATTACAGTTCTTAGGTGAAATATCAAAAGATAATGTAGAGAAAATAATGGTTTCATTAAATTCTATAAAATTTTCTAAGTTTATAGTAAATTTCACAGGCATAGGTGTATTTCCTAAATTAAGATCCCCAAGAATTGTTTGGATTGGAACTGATGAGGATGGAGGGAAGTTATTAACAAATATCGCAAAAAAGGTTGAAAATGCATTACTGCCATTAGGGTTTTCAGTAGATAAACCGTTTAAACCTCATATCACAGTGTTTAGAATTAAAAACAAGATTGAACATATTGGAAAAGAGTTGGATAAATTCAGATTTGTTAATTTTGGAATGCAGGAGATTACAGAGTTTAAACTCAAACAGAGTGTACTTAGTTCAAAAGGACCTGTGTATACTGATTTAATGGAGGTAAAGGCAGAACTATGAAACAAATAATTTCTAAAATTAGAAAAAATTTAATCTTATCAAAAAATGTTAAAAAATTAAAAAAACAAGTTGCTGATGAAGCTTTTGATTTAATTGAAAACCAAATCAAAAATTATCCTGAGATTATAGGATTAGAATTTGGGGGTTCTTATGCAAAAGATTCATGGTTATCACAAGAAGCAGATATTGATATTTTTATCAAATTTAAAAAACAACATCAGATGAAAAATTTACAGAGATTTCAAAAAAAGTTGGCTTTGAAGCAATGAAAAAATATAATCCGTATGTAAGATACTCTGAGCATCCTTATGTTGAGGCTAAAATTAAAAAAACAAAAATAAATGTAGTTCC
>JAAUVF010000138.1 GCA_012030815.1 Nanobdellota archaeon
TGGGAGCAGCAATTCAGGCTGGAATCATTGCTGGTGATGTGACTAGTGATATTGTCTTACTTGATGTTACGCCATTAACATTAGGAATAGAAACTTTGGGTGGTGTAAGAGAACCGTTAATTGAAAGAAATACAACAATTCCAACATCAAAAAGTAAAGTTTTCACTACTGCAGCAGATAATCAAACTGCCGTTACAATTCATGTAGTCCAGGGAGAAAGACCTATGGCAACTGATAATGTTTCATTGGGAAGTTTTAATCTGACAGATTTACCACCAGCTCCTAGGGGAATTCCTCAAATTGAAGTAAAATTTGATATTGATGCAAATGGAATAATCAATGTAACTGCAAAAGATCTTGGGACAAAAAAAGAAGCAAAAATTACTATTTCTTCTAATTCAAAACTATCAAAAGAAGAAATTGAAAAATTAAAAGAAGATGCAGAGAAATTCTCTGATGAAGATAAAAAGAAAAAAGAAAAAATAGATCTAAGAAATGAAGCTGAAAGTTTTATCTATACTGTTGAAAAACTTGTAAACCATGATCTTAAAGATAAAATTTCTCAAGAACAGGGAATCAAAGTCACTGATGCAGTAAAAGAAGTAAAAGAATCCCTTGATAAAGAAATTGATGTTCTTAAACCAAAACTTGAGACTTTAAAAACACTGGTAAATGAAATCACAACTGAACTTTACAAAAATTCTGCCTCGCAACCTTCGTCTGATCAGCAAAACGCAGGAGCTGATGGTCAACAAGAGCAAGATAACACCCAACAAAATTCTGAATCATTTTCTGATGAAAATAAAAACTAACAAATTCAACAGTTTATACATAAATTACAAATAAAGGATGATTTATGGCTGCAAAACGTGATTATTATGAAGTTTTAGGAGTCTCAAAAACATCTGCTTCTGATGAAATTAAAGCACAATATAGAAAATTAGCATTAAAATTTCATCCAGATCGTAATAAAGATGTTGAAGCTGGCGAGCATTTTAAAGAAATTTCTGAGGCATATGCTATTCTTTCAGATCCTGAAAAAGAAAAGTTTACGATCAACATGGTCATGCCGGTGTTGATGGAAGATATAGTAACGAGGATATTTTTCAGGGGGCAGGTGGCGACTTTAGTGATTTATTTGGAAGAAGTGGTGGATTTGATTCTATTTTTGAATCTATATTTGGTCGAGGTGGAGGAACTAACTATCGGCAACAACGAGGTTCTGATATTCTTTATCAAACTACAATAACTCTTGAAGATGTTCTACATGGTAAAAAAATGGAGATTGACTTACAAAAAGAAATTCAATGTCAATTATGTAATGGTTCTGGATGTAAACCTGGTACAAACAAAGATACTTGTTCTACATGTAATGGTCAGGGGCAGGTCCGTCAAAGCCGAAGTATGGGATTTGCATCATTTGTAACAGTAGTACCTTGTTCAACATGTAGGGGACAAGGTTCAATCATCAAAACATCATGTAGTGAATGTAAAGGAAATGGCAAGAAAAAAAGGTAGTAAGAAAATATCATTTGATATTCCACCTGGTGTTGATAGTGGTGATTACACTGTTCCAGAAGAAGGTAATGAAATGCCAGGAGGAATAAATGGAGATCTAATTATTAGAATTAGAGTTCAACCACACCAAAAATTCAAGAGAGATGACATGGATATCTTTTATGATCAGGATGTATCGATGGTTGACGCTGCTTTAGGTCGTGAAATTACAGTACCTACTTTGGATGGAACTGAAAAAATTAAAGTAGAATCTGGAAGTCAACCAAATACCATCATAAAATTAAAAGGAAAAGGTGTTCCACGTATGAATTCTAAATCTAGAGGGGATCAATACGTACGCATTGTTGTTAATATTCCAAAAAAACTTAGTAAACATCAAAGAAATCTTTTAGATGAATTCCAAAAATCTGATGAATAGGTATCACTATTGAAAATAGCTTTAGATGTTGATGGGGTATTAGCAGATGTAATTAAATCATGGTTAATTCATAATAATAAAATTAGAAGTAGTATTTCTAAAGATGAAATAACAAATTGGGATTTTTGGAAAAAATTTAAAATTAATCGATATGATTTTTATGAAGAATTATCTACCTGTTGGAAAAATTGGGATACTATTCCTCCAACTGAAGATAATTTATCACTAATTACCGAAAACCTTTCTAATTTTGGCCAAGTTGATATTGTTACAGCTAGAGAACTTTCAACTGATTCTTTTGTAAAAAATTGGCTTAAACAACATGATATAACTTACCAAAATTATGTCTCAGTAATTGATGGTCCAATGAAAGCAAATTTGGATTATGATGTTTTTATTGATGATTCTCCATTAAATGCAATTAAATTTTTAGAACGTAAAAAAATGTATTTTTATACTCACAACCATGGAATCAAAACATTTCTAATCCCAATATCCAAAGAATTTTTACATTATCTGAAGCTGTTGAAAAATTGAAATTATAATTTAGTATCTTTGACTAATTTTCTAATTATAACTTGATGACCACTTCGTATGTGAATAACGTAATGAGTATTTACTATTTCATTAATTTTATCATCATTATAAAATTTTATGTTATAACGTCCTAGAATTTTTTTACAATTACTACAATAAATCTCTCTAAATTCCATTTTCTATGTAATTGGTTAATCTGATGTATTTTAATTAAAACAATATAATAAAGAAACTTATTCAGGATTTCAAAAATTCAGATTGCGGGAGTCGCCCAGCCCGGTCAAAGGCGTAAGGTTCAGATCCTTATCTTCTAGGAGTTCGTGGGTTCAAATCCCACTTCCCGCATTATAATTAGATACTTGCCAATTTTTTCTTGATATTTTTTAAAAGAAGATTATTAATCATTTCACCAGATGCTTTCCCCCTTAATTCCTTCATAGCAATTCCCATGAGAGGTCCAACGGCTCGTTCTTTTTGATTTTCAACTATTTCTTGATTTGTTTCAACTATATTTACAATAATCTTTTCCAAATCTGATTCATTAACTACCTCAATTGAAGTATTTTTCATTGCATCTTCAATAGTCTTGGCTTTTCCAGCCATAATGTTTTGAAAAATTATCTCAACTGATTCTTTGGCAATTTTTCCTAATTCTAATAATTCAAATGCTTTTACAATATCCTCATTTTGCAATAAATTGGAATTTAATCCACTTCTTTCTAAATTAGTAATTGTAGAACAAAGTACTGATGCAATAAATGTGGAATTAACTTTAGTTTTTCAACAATTTTTTCAAACAATTCTAGATATCGTGAATCAAAAATTTGTTCTCCAAGTTGTGCATTAATTTCATATTTTATTTGTAATTCTTTGATAGATTCATCCCATGATTTTGGTATGTTTTTTCTTGCATCTTCTAATTCTTTTTTTGAGATTAAGACGGGAGGAATATCTGTTTCAGGATACATTCTCGCTGCACCAGGTCTTGGTCGTAGAAATTTTGTCTCACCTGTTTGAGTAGCTAATCGCGTATCTATCGGTATCCCATTATTTTTGATATGTTGAATTCTTAAAATTATTTGATCAACAACTACATCCATCATTTCCAATGGAATAGCTAAAACTAAAAACGCAATCAATTCTCATTAATTTTTAAAAATTCTTTCAAATTTTTTATCAATCTTTTTCTTACTA
>JAAUVF010000139.1 GCA_012030815.1 Nanobdellota archaeon
CAAAATTACAGGTTTTCCTTCTTTTTCAGCATACTTTCTTGCCATTACAAATAATTTTGAAACATTTTTTTCAGCTTCACCAAGCCATTTACTCATCATTGATGCAGCATCAACATTAATGAAATAACCATCCATTTCATTTGCAGTTGCAGCAGCTAACATAGTCTTGCCAGTTCCTGGTGGACCATAAGGAGCATTCCTTTTGGCCATCCTAATGGAAATAGGTCAGGTCTTTTTGTAGGATAAACAATAGATTCACGTAAAGCATTCTTTGCATCATCTAAGCCAATTACTTCTTCCCAAGTAACATTAGGTTTCTCTTTCATTACAAGATCTTCAAAGTCATTCTCATCAGTTTGTCTTTGTACTGATGCTTGCTGTTCTTTAGGAGAAGCGTTAGGATCCACTGCAGGCTCAACACCACGAGATTCTTGAAGTGCAGTTATTCGATTATGATATGAATTACATCTGTCTTTGTAAATAGGATTTAGTTTGCTTGTAGGATAAAGTTGTATTAGTTTTACAAGAGAATCAATTGCGTGTTGGTAATGTGTGATAGCCATTCCTCGTGCACCTTGAGAGTCAAACTTGATTGCCTCTGAAGCATACTTGCTTGCATTGTTTTCTAATTCTTGTGGTGCTAGACTCATCTATATCACTTGTACAATATCCCCTTGAGATTTTTCTTGGTATTTGGAGGTGTTAAATGGTGTAGTAAAATTGGTTAAATTAATTGAACCATTTTTTGATTCGTTTTCAGATTCATCAAGATAAGATTTTTCAAGATCAGATTGTTCAGACATTTTTGAGTGCATGTTTTTGACTTTATTAATAGAATCTTCAGCAGATAAAATCAATTCAGAAATATCATCGTCGATACTTTCCATGGATTGTGCAGATTCGTCAATAATTGAAACAAAATGTTGTAAAATTAATCGAGTTTCTTTTTTATCCTCATACTTACAGAGCATAAAATTTGCCAATCCAACTATTTTATTGATATCCTGTAATTCCTCCAGAGTCAATTTATCTACTTTAACACCAGATTCAGACAGTTTTTTTCAATTTTTGAAGATATTGATTGAATATTAGAAATATCTTTAGGTAAATCGCCTTTAGGGCTGGTAAGAAAATTCAAGTATTGCATGCTTTAGAAAATTCAAGATTAGGGTACTGCTTATTTATTTTAGAGTCTACCATCAATTTTACTTCATTTAGAACAGATGATGATTCTATGTTAGATTGACTAAAGTCAAATCTAGCCTCAGTAAGAATTGCAGAATCTAAAACAATACTACCCAAATGAACTGATAATTCTGAGATATTCTGACTACAAGCAGGAAGTAAAGCATATAGCTGAGCACTAACAGTTCTCATCATTGGGATTAGGGGCAAAAGCTTTGGGATACTGGTAATTCCAGAAATGGAGTTAATCTTCTTTTGAATTTTAGAGAGAATTTCTAATGAAAAGATAATAGTTCGTTCAAAATCAAGTGCACGGACACATGTATGGTCTTCATTATCTAGTTCTAGATATACACGATTTGATTTTTTTATCTCTGCTTTTTTTGTTTTTAAGGTATTCATTATATCATTTAGTAAATAATTTGAATATTCAAGTCTGGGAACAAGAGTAACTGTTTGAGACACGCTAGAACATTCTGCTCTAATTAGATTAGGATTACACATCATACCAATAATTCAACATAGATTTGATATTTCAGGACGATGTCACAATTTTACCAGTAACTGCAGTAACACCAGTGAGCAGTTACAATTTTGAATTTTTTTGAGTATTTGTGTAAAGGAATTTAGCTTTCAATATTACCTAACCAGATGTAAAACAGAATCATGGTAAATGAACATGCACTAACGGTCAGTCTTGAAGAATTTGGCCTAAGTAAATACGAAGCCCAGGCATATGTTACCCTTATATCAAAAGGTACGATATCCGCAAGTGAACTTGCATATTATTCTGATCTTCCAAGAACCAAAATATATCCAACTCTATTAAAATTAGAAAGTAAAAAATTAGTAATAATTTCAAAAAGCAAGCCAATCATGTGTACAGCAATTGCACCAGAGGATGCATTTGATTCAATTATTCATGAACAAATAAACAAAGTAAATGCAATGAATGCATTGATTTCAAATTTAAAAAAGGCAAGTGAGGAAAGTAGAAAGTCAAGAGGATCTGAAGAAAAAAGATATTTTCACATCAGTGCAAATAATGTGTTAGAACAAATAAGAATAATGATTGAAGGTGCAAAATCATCTATCAATATTATGGTTGATCAGTGGGGATTAGGATTACTAGGAGAATGCAGAGAGCAATTATTATCAGTACTTCGTAGAAATTTAGAAGTAAAATTATTGCTACCGTCATCACAGATTTGTTCTGAATCATACAGAACAATACCAAATGAAGTAAAAATCAGATCATCAGATATCGTACAAAATTGTTTTGTTTTTGATGAAACAGAGGTTTTAATGATTGATGATGAAAACGGTAAAGGTGCAATATTTTCTTCAACTGAAGTGTTGGGAATAAATCAAAATAGAATTTTGTCAGATATTTGGAGAAATTCAGTTAAACAGAAGCTCTTGCAGATATGACAAAAAATGAGGCTCAAGAAGTTTACAAAATTATTCGTGTTATCAATGAAAATGGATTAACACATGTTCTAAATTCAATAATGGTATCAAAGAAATTAGATCTAGATTTACTAAAACTACTTGAGAAAAACGGAGTGAATTTAAGAAATAAATCATTAGATGAAATTATTGAAATTATTGACGCAGCTTTGCAAATTATGTGTTCAGGACATGTCAACTTTGATGCAAATACCAAAAACATAACAATTGAGTCAAAATTAAACAGTGGTCATTCATTGCCATGGGCATATGTTTTGGAAGGGTGTCTTCAAAAACAAGGTTACAAAACAAGAACTGTTTATCAAAATAATTCAAACAAAGGCGAAAAAGTCACCATCAAAATAAGTAAAAACTAAAATCAGCTAATACCAATCATAAATGTATGATTGATGAAAAAATAAAATCCATTGGAATCAACATTCCAATCCCACCTACCCCAGCAGGATCGTATATTCCAATAGTAAGAACTGGAAATCTACTATATGTTTCAGGACAGATTCCACTTGAGAATGGAAAAGTATCATTTACAGGAAAAGTTTCAGATTCCAATATTGAAACTGCTCAAAAATCAGCAAGAATTTGTGCAATAAACATACTTGCTCAACTCAAAAAAGAATTAGGAGATCTAGGAAAAATTTCTAGATTTGTGAGATTATCAGGATTTGTAAATTCTGTACCAGAATTTACGCAGCATCCAAAAGTGATCAACGCTGCATCAGATTTACTATATGAAATATTTGGAGATATTGGAAACACACAAGAATTGCAGTGGGTGTATCAAGTTTGCCACTAAATTCTATGACAGAGATTGATGCAATAGTAGAAATAAAATAAAAATTATTTTAATTTTCTAGAATTAATTTAATTTTTTATTAAATTTGTTTAAGGAATGTTTGAATTTTTGGCTTTGGAATAACTGCGCCACAAGCTTTGTCATGTCCTCCACCAGAACCACCAAGTTCAGTTGCAAGAAGATTAACAATTTGACCCAGATGGACTTTACAA
>JAAUVF010000140.1 GCA_012030815.1 Nanobdellota archaeon
CAAATGGTCAGTTTATATTAAAAATGACCATTTCCCCACACTAACGCTAGTTGTGCGCTATCCTTAATAAAGGGTTAAAAGGTTTTATTCAAGAGATATGGAAGCGAAAGAAAAGCTCGGTCAGTTGCTCATCTTCCTTGTTGTCTCTCGTTTTGCATCCTCGCTTGCTCGTGTTTCCTTTCACTCGAGCTCATCTTTCACAATCACCTCCTTCTGCTGAGGCAAGGAATGAATTGTCGAAACAAGTGAAAAGAGGCCACACAAAAGCTCCAACAAAAGTGCATAATAGCGACCAAAGCAACACTCAACAAAGTCTTTTGTCATTTGATCGTCATCATCAATCGTCAAGTATGGTATCCATCTCCTCCAAATCTCCACGGGCTGCCTTTGGTGGTGGTGGCGGCGGTGACAACGGCCTTTGCGATGCCCAGACCGTGTCCGCGTTGGTTCGAGTGCTCTACGGGATTGCCATTGGAGTCCTCCTCATGGTCCTCGTCGGTCTTTCTTCTTCGGCAGGTGGTGGTGGTGGTGGTGGCGACGAGTTCCCAAAACGGTACGATCGCCCAACATTCGAACTTCCAACAACAACAACAACAACAACAAACAATATTCATCCTCTTCTGCGGCGACTGTTGTGAGTAATGGACACTACCATAACATACTTGACAAAAGCAGCAAAGGGGAGCTCCACAAAGAAGAGGCCTCCCTCCCTTCAGATCAAATTGTCTATGCGATACACGACACCTTGTTGGATACTGACGTGAGCGGCACGACGAAGCAAGACGATGATGGCAGTAACAGCGAAGAAGAGGAGGAGGAGGAGAGCCAGGACAGTGAAGATTTGGATGGAGGAAGTACCGAGGCTCCCACGGACATGGATACCGAAGATGACGGCACGGACAGCACCGACAACGCCAGTAGTGAAGAAGAAGACGACGACGAAGAAGAAGAAAGCAATGGCAAAGTTTCCCAAGACAATGAAGTGGAAGTTGACGGTACTTTTGCTCTGGGTGATAGTCGCACTGGCGAGGATGTCGACGCCAGCAGTGACGAAGAGGAGGAGGACGAAGATGAACCGCAAGACGACTTGTTTGCTCAAGCCCAAGCACCAGAAACTATGGGGGAAAGCAACGACAAGGCTGGAAACTCTCTGGATGCGGCATCGTCCTCCGCCTCTGTAGACACTAATATCGATGGAGAAGAGGGTGTAACTGTGGACGATGAAGGAACCGATGAGCCCACGGACAGTATGGATGGTGAGGATGCGGCCACCGATGAGCCCATGGACAGCGGGGACGAGGACGAAGTCGATGAAGTATGAAGTGGCTCTATCCGATACCGCATGAGAGAGATCTTTTATGAAATCGTCACCTATAATACTTCTGGGGTCATTTACGAAAGAGATATGGGGAGGACGGCTTCAAGGACACATGCATATTGACAATTTTGGCTCCCTCGGCCGGTGGAACAGTTCGCACTTGCCGTTGAAGAGGGCCGTCACCACTCGAAACGAGGAAAGGATCGTTGCAACATTTGCAGGAATTGGGGCAACCTATTTCAGACTATTGTCACTTAAGTAATTACATGGAACTTATTTTTTCACGCATGCCAGTCTCAATACGACTCTACCAGGTAGAAGGCTCTGCTGGTTGGATGTAAGGGGAAAATTCGAAGCTAGGAACACCCTTTAACTACGAGGGTGTTTTGATGTCAAAGGAAGATATGCACCAAGACCAATTGAAATAATGATGACATCTTTCTTCTTCTGGGCACAAATTTTCTATGATGTGATTTCTTGTTTTAATATCTTTGGAAAAACACTCTCTTTCATTTCCTGGGAAAACCAACTTTTTATTTTTATATATCATTGTAGTGCATCCTGTGGAGCCATACAATATGGCATAATCTCTTTGCTCCAATCCTGCTTTGATCATTTTGGAATATTTTTTTAATAAAATTGCATGATTGTATTTGCCTTGGATTATGTCTGATTTTTTAATTTTGCATTCATTTGTTATCGTGTTTTTTATTTGGTTTGTTAGTTTTCTTCCTTTATCTGTAAGAAAAGTCCCTGATTTTGTCGAGTCTGCAATTCCTGCTTTTTTCAAATGTAAAATTAATGTTTTAACTGCTCCTTCTCCTAAATGAATTTCTTTACAAAATGTTGCTCTGCTAACAAAACCCTCGTTATCTAATAATTGTAATGCCTTGAAAACATGTGGGATGCTAAATGTGAGCACTTTACTTGAGCCTTTTCTTGATACTATCTCTTGTAAAACTTGAATGTTTTTATGCAGAATTTTTCTTGCATTCGTTATTATATAAATTCAATAAAATATTTGTTATTTTTTATGTATGTATTGTTAAACTCGTATGTTGGATTCTACCAATTTCATTTTTTATTGGTTCTAGAATTTTTGAATATCCTATTTTTCCAAAAATGCCTTGAATCATACTTGAAAAGAGTTCATAATTTCAGTAATTTCTTTTCAGATTTTCCACACTCTTTCATCATTGTTTGAATAATTGATTTGTATCCGTTAATTCCATATAGATCTATTAAGGATGCTTCTATAGTCTGAGATATTGCGTTTTGACGTTTTTCATGGCTTGTTCCTATTTCTAAATTACTCATTTACATATTTTTTATCAAAAAATACAACAAAAGCATCAGTATGTCCGATCTTAAAATAACAATCAATCATTGAGCCTAAAATAATTATTCTTTATTAATTGGACAAATTGTCCAAGAATTTAAATATGTTAATTCAACGAAATACTCATGTCTCAATCAAGACAAATTAACGCATCTAAAAACAGTATTCCTGTAATTGCAATTGTGGCATTAGCTATAGTTTTTGCAGCAGGATTATTTGTTGTTGGATTTGATCAGGGGCATATCTTTAGTCTAGTTTATGGTGAGGAAGCATTTCAAAATCTTTTCATCCATGAACTTACTCATGATATGAGACACGCTGCTGGTTTTCCTTGTCATTAGGGGGATAACCTGATGAAAACATTTCTTTTTATCATTATTGTTTTAATTTCTGGGGCTTCTGCTGGATTTATTCATGGTGCAGCTAATCTTGTTTTTGTTGAACCCTCTTTAGATCAGGCAATTGGAATTGAAAACCAACATCTTTTTGCATCAGGTGAAGCAGAAGATACTCCTGAATTTAGAGCTGAATTTGACTCTTATCGAAATTGGCAAAAAAGTGGTCAAGTTTTAGCTGGTGGAATTTTAGGTGTCTCTATAGGTTCATTATTTGGGATTGTCTATGTGCTCTCAAGAAATTCATTACCTGGAAAAACTGATTTACGTAAATCACTAATTTTGGCAGGAATTATGTGGCTTACTATTTACTTTATTCCATTTCTAAAGTATCCGGCAAACCCCCCAACTGTTGGTGATTCTGAGACTATTGTACTTAGATCAATGCTTTACCTATCCTTTATTGCAATTTCTGGTCTTGGGGCGCTAGGTTTTTACAAGTTGTCAAAAAAGCTAAAAACTAAAAAATTTATTGCGCTTGTTGGATATGCTGTATTTATTGGAATGATCTTTATTGCAATGCCTGAAAACCCTGATGAAATAACAGCTCCGATGAATTTAGTTGAACATTTTAGAATAATGTCTTTGATTGCTGTTACTGTTTA
>JAAUVF010000141.1 GCA_012030815.1 Nanobdellota archaeon
ATTTAATCAATATAGAATTACATCATGGATCATTATCAAAAGAAGTACGAGAAGATACTGAAATTTCATTAAGAGAAGGAAAACGTGGAATTGTGGTTTGTACATCTTCACTTGAATTAGGATTGGATATAGGATCAATAGAGTTAGTTATTCATTATGGTTCTCCAAGACAAGTCTCCAAATTAGTTCAACGAATAGGTCGTAGCAGACATAATAGAGATGCTTCAGCTAAGGGACTAATAATTACAAATAATTCTGATGATGAATTTGAAGCACGAGCAATATTAGATCGTATCAAAGAAGGCTCTATAGAAGAGCAAAAAATTCATGAAGGCTCTCTTGATGTACTTGCACACCATCTTGTTGGAATGACTATGCAGCTAGGCGAGATCCCTGTAAATCTAGCATTAGAAACAGTAAACAATGCGTATCCATTTCGAAATTTACATTTAGAAGATCTAATTCAGGTTTTAGATTTACTTGATTCTAATTATTTGATATTTTTTGATAGAACAAAAATGACATTCTGGAAAAAAGGACGTTCTTTTAAATATTATTTTGAAAATCTTTCTACAATACCTGATATTCTTAAATTCAAAGTGTTTGACAGTGTTGGGAAAAAAATTATTGGCACATTAGATCAAAGATTTGTAGGGGATTTTGGAGATTCTGGAAATATTTTTGTCCTAAAGGGTTTACAATGGAGAATACTTAATGTGGATGAAAAATCATTCTCAGTAAACGTTGAACCGTTTAGAGGCGGTGGCATAACTGTTCCCTATTGGGAAGGAGAGAATATCCCTATCGATTATAATACGGCAAAAAAAGTTGGCTCATTTCGTCGTAAGGTAAAAATGGATCATTGAAATTAATCAATCAAACCATTGAGGAATTGAATTTCAATGAAATTCCAGATGAAAAAAGTATTATCATAGAATCTAGTCGCTCACAAGGTTCAATAGTTTTACATTCCTGTTTTGGTACAAAAATCAATTCAACACTCTCTGTTTTACTTTCATCAATGATGTCTTCAATGTTAGGTTCTATGGTTGATTCACGTTCTGATGGATATAGAATAGTTTTATCATCTAGGTCCAGAATTTCTGAAAAACTTTTTCTTGAAATTATAAAAGATGATTATGATCTTTTTTCAATCATTACTGCCTCTTTAACAGGAACTCATAATGTAAATTGGAAAACATGGTGTGTTGCAAAAAAATTTGGAGTAGTTGGACGAGGAGCAATATATGAAAAAAATCAGCCCGATTTTTATATGAAAGATATGCAAAACTTCTCTTGTACAAGAGGCAATACGTGAATTATTCCATGATAAATATGATCTTAAAAACACTGATAAAATTTTAAAAAAATTAAAAATAATGAAATTATAATTAAATGGTTAGAAATTGATAAATTTTCAAAATTAGCTGAACCAATTTTAGATCATACTGCAAAATACTATTCCGCGCCTGCTAATCTTGACAAGGGAATCATTGATCTTGTAAAAGCAAGATTGGCAAAGACAAAACATCGTCTTATTTGTGCACGATGTGGAAAATGGGAAAGAGTAATGGAAACAAATGAGGTAACCAACATCTTGGTATGTCCTTATTGTAAAGCAAGACAAATCACTGCTACTTTTTACTCTGATTATGATCTTCCAAAAATTATCCGTAAAAAATATGAAGGAAAAAACTCTCATCAGATGAGAAACACAAATTTGATCGAGCCTGGAAAGTATCTTCTTTGATTGAGAATTTTGGAAAAATTGCAATAACTGTGATGTCTGGATATGGAGTAGGTGCTGATACAGCTGCACGAATATTGCGAAATATGATCGATGAGGAACACCTCTTTAAGCAAATCTATGAAGCAGAAAGACAATATGTAGTAACTCGTGGATTCTGGGATTCTTAATTTTTCTTTGTAATTTTAGAAAATACAGTAAGAGTTAACTCAATTCTTCCTTCCAATCCTGCTTTAGCATTTACTCCTGTTATTGAAATAATTTCTCCCAATTCACATTTTTCTATTAATCTAGCTTGATTTCTCCATCCTTTAACCCAAATTTGACCAGTATCATCTTCTACAAACATCTCAGATAATAAAATTGATTCTCCAGATTTAGTTTGAATTTCTCGTCTTTCTGGAATTTTTAATACGATAGCTTCAATACAAAAATTTCCATCTACTTTAACCTCATTAATTTTTGTTCTTATTTGTGATAATGATGGTAGTGATACATCATTTTCTAATTTTCTAACAAATGAATTGCTGTCTAATGTAACCGAATTTCCATACACCTTTGTTGGCATGCATTCAATAATATCCCCTTCATTGCAAATACTTGTAGAATTTGAATTGTCTATGATATTGTAAATATTTTTTTTATTACCAACACCTAAAATCATATTCTTTCCATTTTCTGTAGATACAATTGAAAGAATCCTTACTATTACTGGTTCAGCTTCTTTTCCACCTTCAACTTCAATTATAGTCGAATCATTTCCATGTATTTCCAACCCTTGATTTCCATTTTTATATTAATACCGAGCAATCGTACTTTGGCGCTTTGAGAAATCATATTTGGGATATCTGATTCATCTTTTCCCCATAAAACTACTCTCATTGCAGTTCCCTCTTTTCCTTTTAGCCTCATTCTCAGTGCTTTTCCAGGCTGACCACGGGAATTTGTAAATTCCATAGTACTTACAATACCATCTATCGTTCCTGAAATAACAAGATCTTTTTGCCCTTCTTGTAACTCACTAATGTCTTTTGTAATTTTATCAATAGTTGGAATACTACTTTTGTTATCTGTTATTTCTATATTGGAACCTGAACCAATATTGATAGTTGGAGAACCACTAAGATCCGATTTTACATAGGCCTTAATTATTTTGATCAAATCTCCAGGTTTAATATTTTCAATTCCAGGAAGATTTGCTTTATCATCCCATAGTTTTACACTGGCAGTAGAATTTGTATCATACACTGTCATAGTTCTGAGATAAAAAGGTGAACCGTCTTTACGAGAAAATTGTTTGGCAGGAGATACATTAAGAACTCTAGTTTCTAAAGATATTTCTTTTGCACCTGCATAGAGATCCTTTAAACTCATTTCAACTTTTAATGGTCCTGATAAAGAAATTCCAAAATCAGACGCAATCAAAAATAGAGCTCCTTGATCTGTTAGATAACCTGCACCTATTTTCTCTTTTTTAAGTTTAATTTGTTCTTCAATATCTGATCTAGATAGTTCTGGCTTTTGCTCCAGTAATTTATCTATAAGACTATCAAATTCAGACAATTCATTTTTGTAAATCAATTGTATTAATAAAAATTTCATTATTGTATAGTATTATGTATCTTCTTTTCGGATCGCAAAATTACAACTTTTTTGTTATTTTTAACAAATCATAATCTAGACATAGTATTATACTTCATTAACTAAATTAGTGGGAAGATCGCATTCTTTTCATGTCATGTATTATTGTTGACCACTTATCAAAATTGTATGGAACGCTAAAAGCAGTTGATGATGTTGTTTTAACGGTAAAATCTGGTCAAGTTTTTGGATTTCTAGGTCCTAATGGCGCAGGAAAATCAACTACTATCAAACTTTTAACAACCTTAAT
>JAAUVF010000142.1 GCA_012030815.1 Nanobdellota archaeon
GCAACCCCTCAGCTTTCATCTTCTCAATCACAGCCTCACGAATAAATCGAGATCGCCCACCGCCCATCTCTGCCAAAATCCGATCCACATCCAGCGGAAACCGAGCGGCCTTGGGTGTTTTGGCCAGCGGTTGCTCTGCATTGGGCTTGAATCTCGTTGCTGGGCTTGGATTGGGATTGCCTTTGGCCATGGATCGTCTATGGGTGCTGCTTTCCCAGTATACCGGGATATTCCTAATTGGCAATGCCTCAAACCTTTACAGCAAGCGGCATAGGTCGATTCACCAAAATTAGACCCAGGAATTTATTGACATTATCCTGGTATACGCGGATAATGAGAGTATCGAAGGGCAGAGAAGCGACCCACTTCCTACAGCTAGTCGCTTCTCGCCTTTGAGCCAGACAGACTCATACGGATATTCAAACATGATCTCAACCACCCAGGCCCAGCAAATCGACCGTGACCATGTTGCTGAGGTTTACCGTTCCAAAGCTGAAGCTAACTTGAAAGCTGCAATCACCAACTACCTAGAGCACTTCAGCCTCTGGGATCTGCAACGGGAGTTGATTGAGCAACTGTCTAAGCTACGTCTCCCCAGTGGCCGCTCCCAGAAAACTAATATCAGCTTCTGCGACAGCGTGACTGGCGAATACCTTTAGACCGCTGAGCCGCTGAGCCTCTGGGAGCAATCCTGGGGGCTCACCTAAGTACCTATGCAACTTTTGCCGGTTGGGCCAACCGCTCTGCTGCGAATCCAACCGGCTCAAAATCAATCCCGGTAGCACTCAGGCCCAGATTCTCCGCAGCTTGCAAAGTGGTGCCGATACCGCAGTAGGGATCGATGATGTTGTGACCTCTAGGGAAACAGCTCAATAGCTCCTCAGCGAGGCCCAGGGGCATGGGACATGGGTGCTCTGGATGGCTCACTCTGGGATGATCCAACACTGTGCGAGACAGGGGTAGCGCATTACCTTTGGGACGAGCCCTGCGACTGGGCCAATTGATGAGCTGCAAGATGTACTCGTGCTCTGGCAATGGTGCATCAGAGGCCCTGGCTGGCCGTCCTTTGCCCTTGGCCCAAATGTGCGTAGCTCGGTGGCAAAATCCGCAGTCAGCCACCATTTCAGCGATGAGAGAAGCGACCGGGATGATTTGTTTCTCCTGATAGCCAGGTTCTAGCGATCGCCTCTCTTCCCAATCGCCGCTGGTTCGATTTTGCGCTGTTTTTTGTTGCGGATGCCGCTGTAGTTATTGCTGGTATCGGCCACATTGAGAAATACGGTAGCGCCTCGCTTGGTACAGCAAGCGAGGTGGCGCAGTACATTGGCCTGAGTTCGCAGGTACTCCTCAAGGGTGGGCTCTCTGCCATGCTCCTGGGGGAATCCATAGGAGAGCTGGCGATAGTAGGGCGGGGAGTAGCAAGCCCCGTCGAATTGATTCTCAGGCAGCGTGGCGAGGACTTCGAGCGTATCGCCTTGGATCGTTTGGGTGGCCATCAGGAGCAGGGAGCACATACAACTGTGCCCAAGCTAGCCCAGGAAAATCTAGATGTCGATCGCGGTCTGGCTTCGGTACACGCTGGCAGTTCTCAGCGGCTTCGGCTAAATTGAGGAGACCGGATCTCGTAGGGTCTGTGTTGGTCGCTGTTGGTAGCGCGTGGCTGTAGTAATTGTGTTTTTCGAGGGGAGTAGGCTTAGCGGTCTGCTCCTTTTCTTATGCGCTAAAATGAAGGTGTTGCGCTAACAACATCTCTACCATGGCGAAGCCCGTAACCAGCGCCAAAATGCCCATTGGCTAAGGGCTCGGCCCGAAGCGAGGGTGGCGCAAGATTATTGTTCCGTGAGTTTTGTGGCGGGTTGCGGTCATGGTGCTTGGTTGCCATTGCGCTTGGAGCCGAAGAAACTGCGAGGGCGATTCCTGGGGCAGCTCAATGGGGAATGCACCAAATGCTGGCGGGAGAGAAAAGCGAGCGAGGCGAGGGATTACGCCAGGGGGCAGGGGTTGCCACTGTTCGGCGGCTCAAGGAAACAGGCCAATTTTGCCGAGTCCGTTAGGCATCAGGCTTTTGTAGCATTGGAGCGCTATGGTGAGGAGCTGCTGGGTGAGGATCGACCGCTGGGCTATCGACCGGCATTGCAGCGATCGCTATCTCAGGCAAAGGCCAAGCTGGCTGAGTATGGGCCTGGGTGGTGGTGTGAGAATGCCGGTCTGGCTAAGCAACCGGGGAGCTACTGGTTGGAGCTGGGCTGTCCAAGGTATCGGAGGGTGCTGGCTGACGCGGTGAAGCCCAGGGGTGGGGGTCTAGATGTTGGTATTGAGGTTACACGAAGCTTAGGTAGGCCAAAGGTGCCGGTGGGCTTAAAGCTCGGTGGCCAGGTGCAAATACAGCAATAGCCCCATGGACTCCAGCAGTCCATGGGGCTATTGGCTATTGGGGTGAGGCTACTCTGGGAAATCCCAACCCTCCGCAGCGTACAGCTCTGCAATCCTCGCTTGGCCTTCTCTCTCTCCGGGCTCAAGCTTTTCCATCATTCGGGCGAGCTGTCGAAGCTTTTTGAGCACTACCACGCGGCGGTAATCCGGCTTTCGCATGAACTTCGAGCGGACTGAGAACGAAGCATCCCATTCCAGTACGCGGCCTGCCAAGGGGAGAAGCTTCTGGGCAGTGTACAGTTCCTGGATTGTGTCGTACTTTTTTCGGATGGCGAGATAGCGGGGACTCAGCCACTCTTCCACTAGGGGGCTATCTTGATCGAGTTGGGGAGCGAGGAGCTTGGGCTTCGGCTGGGTGCTCGCCCGGCGTACCATTTTTTCTGGGCATTTTTTGTGATTTTGGAGGGGAGTAGGTGCCGCCTAATGCCCCTGGAAATCATCACAGCCTAGTAGCGATATGATCGGCCAATTGCTTTTTGAATTGAGCCGATGTCGTTATCCTCAATGCCTTTTCCAGTGTCGATCTGGGTGCCCGCTAGATGTGGGGGCAACGGCTTGAAGTCGCTAGCCAGTACCGCTCTAGGGTGCTCGCTATAGCGCCAAGTCTCGCTGGAGTAGGGTTTGGGTTGAGGTGCGCTTTTATCGCGCTTTTTGAGTTGCGGCATAGGGGCTAAAATGCGGGGGTTTACTGTTAGCAGTTTACCAATTATTGTTAGTTCTGGCAACAGTGGAATAGTTCTGGCAGCAACTGGACTGGGGTGGCGATCGCGATGGGGCAGCACAGCTATCGGCCTGGGGCCTGGGCGTGGCGGGCCTGGGCCAATAATCTAGTACGGGTGGATCAAATGCCTGGGCTAACGTGGTACAGATGTGCCGGGATTGGTTGCTAGCTCAACTACTGTGAAGGCGAATTAACTAATTGAAATATTTCTCAATGGTCCTGAATGCCATGCCAGGGGCGGGGTTTGGGTTTTTAGGTATATCATTCGGATAAGTGTACTCGGCACACTAACCCAGGTAAAATTTGATCTAACGTTGTGTACACACAACTATGGCAATCTATACAGGGAGCGGGTTTCAGGGCCTTGATTTATTGTGGTTAGGTGCTTAATGACTTAAGGTTAAACCGGGTGAAACCCTTACTGTGTCTAGCTTTGAGTGTGTTATAC
>JAAUVF010000143.1 GCA_012030815.1 Nanobdellota archaeon
TGGATGTCATCATTTGTTGATTCATTCCAGAATCCATGTGACCAGTCTATATTTGTAGAACTCATCATGTTCATCATTTCTTTGAATGCTTCCGTATTTTCTGACATGTGACCCATCATCTGTAATCTCAAATCAGAATCATTCATCATTGCAGACATCATGTGAGACATAAATTCATGATCTTCTTTCATGATCTTTGACATTTGTTCCACATGTTTTGGATCTTTTGCCATCCATTCCATCATTTGATCTGGATTATTCATCATTTGTTGTTGATTCATGGCATCTGAATCCATCCAATGTTGTGACATCTTTGGATTATTTGACATCATTTGATTAAACAATTCTTGATTTTGGAATTTCATAGACATTGGATCATATGTATTTGCAAAATGAGCATAACTTACACCAATCCCTACAAAAAATGCCAATCACTATTGCGATCCAAATTGATTGGCTTACCATACTCTGAATTCTTTTTACAGTATATAATTTGAATTATAATTTTCCATGTTGGTTTTTATTAAAAAAATTATGTTAACTTTGATTCAATTCCTAGAAGATTTGAACTGTTTCTGAGATAGAGAGATTAGGTGTGAAAAATAAGATTATTATTTTTCAACAGGTAGTTCTAATTTATTTCCCCATTCTCCCCAAGAACCAAGATATACCCGAACGTTATCAAATCCAAGCTTTTTTAACGCAAGAAAAGAATTTGCCGCTCTATAGGCACCTTGACAATAAGTGACAATTTCAGAATCCTTTGGGAAATCATAAAGTTTTGATAAATCTGAATCATTTTTAAAAGTGCCATCTTCTTGGATATTTTCATTCCAATCAATATTGATAGAATTTGGAATGTGTCCAGATTGTGCAGCTCGAGTTACACTTCCAGTATATTCCCCAGGAGAGCGAGCATCAATAATTTTTACTTTATCAAAATTATCTCTAATGTATTGAAATCCTGAAATCATGTTTGGGTTAATCTTTCCTGTAAACTTTGAAGGTTTGAATGCATTTGGTTTTGTTTCAAGGGGTAGATTTTCTTTTTTCCATTTTGTTATTCCTCCATCTAAGATGAAGACATTTTGATGTGAAAAGTACATCAGCATCCAAACACCTCTTGCTGCAAGCATGCCAGAAACTGAATCGTAAAAGACTACTTTTTTTTCTGGTGTCACCCCAAGAAATGAAAGAAGGTTTTGAGTTTGGCTGTTAAAATTTTCAATTCCTTCTTTTGTTGTATCAATCCAATGAAATGCAAATAGATCTAAATTTACAGCACTTGGAATATGACCCTCAGAGTATTCCTTAAACGAGCGAGTATCAGCAATAATTACATTAGAATCATCTAAAATAGAATTAAGATCAGTTGTAGAAATTATCATAATTTGGCTAAAATGATCAAATCTAAATTGATTTGGATTTAATAAAAATAAAAGAAAAAGGAAGTTTCCTTATTCGTTAACGTATGCTCTTTCTCCGTGCTGTGCCAAATCAAGACCAATCTCCTCTTCTTTAGGAGTGACCCTGATTCCACCTGGCCAAACGGCATCCATTATTTTGAGGATGACAATCGTTACACCAAATGCATAACCTACTGAGATTGCTGCACCAATGATGCTGATTGCTTGCTGTTCCATTCCTTCTGCAGTACCAGTCCATGCACCAATACCGTCACCGGTATCCCAAATGTGTGGACTAGCTAATGTACCAGTCAAAATTGCACCTGTAAGACCACCCATTCCGTGTACTCCCCATACATCTAATGCGTCGTCCCATTTGCGTGCATTCTTGAATGTTACAGCTGCATAACAAACTGTACCAGCTGCAATACCGATTATTATTGAAGCCATTGGACCTACCCAACCTGAAGCTGGAGTGATTGCGACCAATCCTGCTACTGCACCTGATGCAGCTCCTACAATACTTGGTTTTCCTGTATGTGCCCATGACATCAAGACCCAAGTAAGAGCAGCCATACCTGTTGCAGTATTTGTAACT
This sequence comes from Nanobdellota archaeon, assembly GCA_012030815.1. Next base: position 2,005 of record JAAUVF010000143.1, read on the forward strand.
GTCCATGCGCTTACAGTAACGCCGTCTACCATTACCTGACTTCCTGCATTAAAACCAAACCATCCAAACCAGAGTATTCCTGCTCCGAGGACTACCATTGGAATGTTATGTGGTTCCATTGGCACTTTACCATATCCAAGTCTTCTGCCAAGGATTAAGGCACCTGCCAATGCAGAGAATCCAGAAGTAATGTGTACTACAGTACCACCAGCAAAGTCTAGTGCGAACGATGGAGATAGGTCAGGATTGAGATCTAATGCTCCTCCTCCAATGTATCCACCTCCCCAAACCCAGTGTGCAACTGGATCATAAACGAAGGTAGCCCATAGGAGTATGAAGATTATCAATGCGCTGAACTTTATTCTGTCAATCAATCCACCAATAATTAGAATTGGTGTGATAATTGCGAATGTTGCTTGGAACATTGCGAACATTTGGTGAGGTATAGTATTTGGCCAACCTTGACCACATTGATCGCCTTCTACCATCGCATTCATCTGGTAAGCTGCGGACCATGTGTCTCCACATGGACCTGGTTCACCTAATGGTGCAAAATGAGAGACGTCATTGAAGCCAACATATTGAAGTGAGCCCATATACATATTTGCGTCATTATCAATTGGACCAAATGCTAGTGAATATCCCCATAGAACCCATTGTACTGACATAAGACCCATAACAATGAGAGTCATACCAAGTACGTTGACGACGTTCTTTGATCTGGCTAATCCGCCATAAAAGAAGCCGACACCTGGGGACATGAAGAGTACTAATGTAGTAGCTGTTAGCATCCATGCTGTATCACCTGTATCAATTCTACAGGGCATCATGTTGCCTTCGCCATCATCATACCAACATTCGTTAGGATTACCAGTGTAGATTCCACTAGTTCCTGCAACGTATCCGTCCATACCATCATTAACATTTTGTGCGAATGCCTGAGACATTGCACCTGTTGCTGTAATGGCTACTGCGGCCACAAGTAATAGAGCATACTTGTGGTTCCTAGAATTCATTAAATTAATCGAAGTTGAAAATTATTTAAGCATTGAAGATACAAAAATCATTAAAAATGTAAATTATTATATTTTAGTATATTCTGATACTATCATAGAAAATGAATATTATGTCATATGGTGAATAAATGAAGCAGAAAATAGGTACGAAATTATCAATTTTTGATACTTTTAAGACAAAAGGAGAGGAATTGACAGGCGAGGCAAATAGACAAAGAGCAATAATTGCAATATTAGCAAGTAATGTCAACCCAGCAGAGAGAACAAGAACAGGGATCTCTCAGAAAATTGCAAAAACACAGGGTATTGCTTGGAAGAATATCTATTCTGGAATTTTTCGAGATCTAGATGAAATTTTGATACCAATGGAAATTGCTGAAGAGGATGGAAGATTGCCCATGAAACGCGGTCCAAAAGCTCTACAAGAAAAAGGAATTCCATATTATCATTTGACAAAAAAAGGAGTACTAGTTGCGTTATCTATTAGTAATGTAAAAAATAAAGAAAAACTTCTAGAGGAGTTTTTTTCACAGTCTAATTCCAAAGAGAAAAATCACGAAGAGATTATCAGAAATCT
>JAAUVF010000015.1 GCA_012030815.1 Nanobdellota archaeon
CCATCTTTTCTTTAGATAGTGCCTGCTTTAGTTCTGTAATCATATCAGGTTTTTCAAGAGTAGCAAGTTTGTTTTGTGCTAGAATTTTTCCTATCCATAGTGGTAGATTCAAGACCTCACCTTGAGTACCATTGATTTTAACCCCTGCCACATTGAATTTAATATCATGATTTATGCTAACTTTAGAATCCTTTAGGCTATATCCAATAGAATGCAGTTTTTCTATCTTGTCTATTTCCATCGTAAGATCACTATCTATTCACATGATCCTGATGTAATGGATCGATCAATTCTATTCACTATTTGTTAGATCAATTGATCCTATTAATTTCGATTTATTAGTGGGAAATAGACCAGAAGATCACATGTTATCAACAGGCATGTGGGTAGAAAAATATCGCCCCTCAAAGCTTTCAGAGATAGTAAATCAAACAGAGATCATCGGTAGCCTTGAAGCTCTAATTAAAGACCCTACAGACATGCCACACCTAATGTTTTCTGGTTCTGCCGGAGTTGGTAAAACAACTACAGCATTGTGTATTTCAAGACAGATTCTTGGAGAATATGCTAAAGACTATACTCTTGAGCTAAATGCTTCGGATGAAAGAGGAATTGGAATGGTTAGAGAAAAAGTAAAGAAATTTTCAAGATTTGCAGGAATGGTAGATGTTCCATTTAAGATAATTATTCTAGATGAGGCAGATGAAATGACATCAGATGCTCAAACTGCACTTAGACGAATAATAGAAGATACTGCAAAATATTGTAGATTTATCTTAATTGCAAATAATATTTCAAAAATTATTGATCCCATTCAAAGTAGATGTGCCACCTTCAAGTTTACATCTATTCCTGAAGAGGATATTATCAATCATCTAGAAAGTATAGCTAAAAAAGAGAAAGTAAAAACGGACAAAAAAGGATTAAAAGCAATTTATGATTATTCTGAGGGAGATCTCAGACATGCAATTAATTTGATGCAAGCAACTGCTAGCATTGGAGAGATTTCAGAAGATAACGTAAAAGCATCAGCTGGGTTGACGAAAACTACTGATGTTGATGATGTTCTAAAAATGGCACTATCTGGAAAAATAGTAGATGCCAGAGAAAAAATGATTGAATTGACTAAAGTTTATGGAATGTCAGAATCAGATTTTCTAAAGTATCTTAATTCTGCAGTATTCAAAATAAAACATGAGAAGATGTCAGATATTTTAGAAGCAATTGCAAAATATGACTATAGGATTTTAGTTGGTGCAAATCCTGAAATCCAATTATCTGCTTTACTAGCTGAATTAGGTAAAATAGAAAAATAAAAACGCAGAGAGAGGGATTTGAACCCCCGGGTGCTTGCGCACACAGGCTCTCAAGGCCCGCGCCCTACCGAGCTAGGCGACCTCTGCAAGAAGTGGTGGAAAACAGTGATTAAAATTTGTTGAGGATAAAAATAGAAATTAAGAAAAATAAGAAAAAAGAAATTAATTTCTTTAATCGTGTGCGTGTGGGTTTCCGCCACCAGACATTTTTACATATGTACCGGCTGCTTTCTCATGCCATTCCAAGTTTGCTTGTTCAATTCTAATAGCACCTGTAGGACATATTTCCTGACAAGCCATACAAACTGTACAATCATGTTCTCGGATTGGTTGTGATTTATCAGTGTAGTCTAATCGTTCATCTTGTTCAGTTTTTCCAGTTCCTTCAAAGACTTTACCAACTACATCTTTAGCTGCAATGTCTTGTTCGGTTCTGTACCACTGAAATGTTTGGACTGGACATACACTCATACATGATCCGGCTGCAACACAAGAATCCCAATCAACTGCAACTGTTGTCCCATGAATACCGAGAGGAACTTGTTCTTCTCCACGTTCTTCATAAGCAGCTTTTACATCATCGTTTGAGAATGCTGCACCATCTGAATTTCCTTTGCCCCAAATCCAGTGAAAGTTCTCTCCATTTCCATGGCTAGTTTTTCCAACTGGCTTGTCATTGTGACAAAAGTCTTCAGGTATTACTAAATCTACCATATAAAATATTGAACAGAATATTATTTAAAGCTAGACAAAATTAGTCAAGACTAAATTATAATAGATCGCATTTTCTGCAACAAATTAAGTAAAAAAATGAAATTATAATTAAGAAAAAGAAATAAAAGTTCTAATCGTGTGCGTGAGGATTAGCTGAACCTGCTTCCATTTTCACATAGGTTCCTGCTGCTTTTTCGTGAGCTTCCAAGTTTGATTGATCAACTTTGATAGCTTGAGGAGGACATACCGAAACGCATGCCATACACCAGATACAATCATGTTCTCTAATTGGATCTGCTTTGTCGGTAAGATCTTTGCGTTCTTCTTTAACTGAACTTCCAGTTCCTCCAAAAGTTGCATTTATTGCTTCAGTAGCTGGAATGTCTTTTTCAGTTCTATACCATTGAAAAACTTGTACAGGACATGCTTCAATACACGCACCATCTGCAACACAAGAATCCCAATCAACTGCAACCATAGTACCACTAACACCCAGTGGAACTTGTTTTTCACCACGAGCAGTGTAAGCAGCTACAACATCTGCATCTGCAAATACTTCAGCTTGTGAACCATCAGTATTTTTTGTTTTTCCAGGACCCCAAACCCAATGAAAGTTTTGCCCATCTGAGTGGCTAATCTTTCCAATCGGTTTCAATCCTTCTGGGAAATTTTCTGCTATTGGCATAACCACATTTTATCGAGATATTATTTAAAGCTAGACAAAATTAGTCAAGACTAAACTTAACTATAATAAAAGATCTCTGCTTAATTTCATTCAAAATTTCCTTACGTTCATATCGTTTGAAGAATAATTACTACAAATGGATATTATCAAATATGATGTTTATAGAGGGCCAAATATTGGAGTTTACATTAATGCAAATGACAATTTTCTTTTGCTTCCTATGGGATTTGCCAACACCAAGGCAGAGAAACTAGGAGAATATCTAAAGACTGAAGTTATTTATTCTTCAGTTGCAAACACTCGACTTTTAGGAGCATTAATGGTAATGAATAACAATGGAATTTTGCTTCCAAAGACTGCATACCTTGATGAATATGAATTTCTAAAGAAGGAAACTAAGATGGAAATTGGTGTATTGGATTCAAAATACTCTGCACTTGGAAATGTTATCTGTGCAAATGATAAAGGAGCTATCGTATCACCTTGGTTATCAAAAGAAGATTGTAAGACAATTGAACAAGTATTAGGAGTAGAAGTTTTACAAAAAAGAATTGCAGGGTTTAATCAAACAGGGGCAGTAATGGTTGCAAATAATTCAGGTGCTGCAATACATCCAGAAGCTGATGAAGAAGATATGAAGATATTTGCAAATGTAATGGGTGTAAAAATAGAGCAAACTACCATCAATAATGGTATCCCATATGTCATGTCAGGAATTGTAGTAAATAACCATACAGTAGTGGTAGGAACCATGACTAGTGGTCCTGAAATTATGATGTTGACTAGAGCTTTTCTAAATTAAGAATTGATTTGGGATTATCTGTAAGCTTTTCGATTTCAATTTGAGATTCAGTTCCATCTTTCATATTTCGTAAAACAACTTTACTTTGTTCTAATTCTTTAGGAGCTACAATAATACAATATTTTGATTCAGACGCTTGTTCAATTTGCTTTTTTAGATTTTTTCCAGATAGATCAACATCAGTAGAAATATTGTTTAATCTAAGTAGCGATGCAATGCTTAGTGCAATTTTTTGCATATCTTCATTAATGTACAAAACTGAGATTCGTGTTTGTTTTGTTTCTGGAATAATTCCTTGCTCTTGCATTGTAAGCATAATGCGTTCTACACCTCCTGCAACCCCAGCAGCTCCAATGTCTTCTCTTCCAAATGCTTTTGTCAATGAATCATATCGACCTCCACCAGCAAGAGCACCTAGTTTTGAGTTTTTGTCAAACACTTCAAAGACCATTCCAGAATAGTAATCCAAGCCTCGAACTATCCCAAAATTTATGCGTATATTTGCAACTCCTCTGTTTTCAAGAGAAGAAAATAATTGTTTTAGATCATTCCAGGATTGTAATTTTAATGTGTCAAGTTTTGATTCTATTTCTAAAATAGTTCCTTTTATTTGTGAAAAGTCTAGAATTTTTTCTAGTTTATTAGCATCATATCTGTCCTTGAATTCATTTAGAATTTCTTGTTTTGATTTTTTTGTATTTTATCAATGGCTCTTAACATATCTGAAACTAAAACCGTATCTTTTGAATCAAATGTTTGATTGATAAATGATTCAACTAAATTTCTATGATTGATATCAATTGTAATATCTTTGAGGAATAATGAATCAAATAATCTAGACGTGAATTCGATAATTTCAGCATCGGATTCAATTCCAGGTTTTCCATAAATTTCCACATCCCATTGATGAAAGTATCTGTATCGTCCTTTTTGCGGCTCATCATATCTAAATACTCCACCAAATGCAGATATTTTTGCAGGTAATCTCATTGATTTTTGCAAGGAAGCATATCTTGTCAGACCCACGGTAAAATCAAATCGGAGTGCTACTTCTCTATCCCCTTTATCGGTAAAATAGTAAATTTCATCTCTGATTGCAGGCCCAGATTTTGTTTCTAATACAGATAACAATTCAATTGGAGAGGGATCCATAAATGAGAAACCATAAAGATCAGATAATTTTTTAAAATGATTTCTTATGTGTTCAATGTTTGCATTTTCTTTATACTCAAAATCTTTCATTCCACGTGGTAATTCCAAGATAATTTTGTTGTTAATAGTGTGAATTTAGATATTTCTGTAACAACTATGTAAAACTAGGCAGTTTCTCAAATCTTTCTTCTTAAAATATCAAATAACCATGTAGATCGTATTGCGATATAAATTAAAATACATTTATAAAAAATTCTAGTATTTTGAATAATTCTCATAATAATATATATTAGAATAATATTTTCATATATTCAACATAAGGTAGAGTAATTTCAGTTAATTGCAAATTCCTTGAAGTCATCTTCCTTATGTTAAACATCATCATATAATATTGAAAAGTATTCAATGGAATAGGTATAACAAATTCATTAGAATATAATTTAATGACCACCTAAATTAATAGTTAGCAGGATTTTAAAAATATGATTGAGTTACAAATTTTTAGATCATGCAACTGATGCCTTTATTGAAGTAACTGCAAAGATCTCAATGAAGCATTTTTAGTTACTGCTAATGCAGTAATTAATCTTACATTAGATCAAAACAAGGTAATAGAAAAAGAGCGAAAAGAAATCATTGCACAGGGAAAAGATCTAAGATATCTTTTATTTAGTTGGTTAGAAGAAGTAACATTTACCCTGATCACAGAGGGCTTTGCAATTAAAAGAATAGAACTTGAGATTATTAAAAACGATGGATACAAGATTGTTGCCAAAGCGTATGGAGAACCACTTGATTTTTTAAAACATAATTACAAGGTAGAAATTAAAGCACCCACATTTTATGAGATGAAAATAGAGCAAAAAGATGGTGTGTTTATGAGATTTTTACTTGATCTTTGAATTTGGTGAAATTTTATTATCAAATCCATAGAAGAAATTATCCGCGTTTTTTAAAAGCGAAGATGCTAATTTCATAATATGCGCATAGAATTAACGGTATTTTTGGTATTTTCATTAAGTATTCTCATGGTTGCTCCAGCATATGCAAATGTCACTACATTATCGTTAGGAGAAAACACATATCCAAAGGATGGAAAATTCATATTTACCGGAAATGAGAATGAAGGAAGTACTTCAGTTTTTGTAATAATAAGAGATTCAGGAGGTAATTTTATGGGCATGTTATCTGATCCATCTTCAGATAATGACGGAACATTTTCAACTCTTCCTAGAGATGTTTCACAGTTTCTTTAAAATCTGAAGGAATTTTTAATGCAACAGCATTTACAGATAATCAAAAAGAAGAAAATGGAATTACAATAAAACTAGAATATGATGGAAATATAATTTTTGTCGTACCAGACTTTGTACTAAAACTGAATTCAATTGCAGATCAAATAGTTGAAGAAAAAAAGACAGTAACATTTACTGCTACACTAACGGAATCATTAGCAGATGTAATTTTTAGTCTTGAAAAAAATCCTCCAGTAGGAGCATCAATTGATAGCAAAACTGGGAAATTTCTGTGGACTCCTACAGAATCACAAGGACCAGCTGCATATGTTTTTGATATTGTAGCAAAAAAGGAGTAGTTGAAGATAGAAAAACATTAAAGATCACGGTAACTGAACCAGTTGTTCCTATATCACAACCAGAACCTGAACCAAAAGAAGAGCCAAAACCTGAACCAATATCTGAACCAGAACCTGAAGAACCAACAGAAGTAGGAATAGCATCGTTTGTGGATCAAACAAAAGATCCACAATCATATGTTGATAGATACAATAACGAACCAAGTTACAAAAAATGGTTTGATGCAAACTTTCCAGAATATTCTTCAATTTATCAAGCTGTAGGTTTGGAAGAACCAAAAGATATAGCTCCTTTTGTGGATCCAAATATAGATCCACAGTATTACATTGATAGATACAATAACGAACCAAGTTACAAAAAATGGTTTGATGCAAACTTTCCAGATACGACAATCTATGATGCAGTAGGATTAGAGCAACCAGAAATCAAAGAACAAGAAAGTGGACAGTGTGGTCCAGGAACAGATCTGGTTGACGGAGTATGTACAATTGTAAGTCCACAAGGTGGAGGATGTCTAATTGCTACTGCAGCGTTTGGTTCTGAGATGGCACCTCAAGTACAATTTCTCAGAGAAATTAGAGATAACAAAGTAATGAGTACTGAATCAGGAGTTTCATTTATGACAGGATTTAACCAAATTTACTATTCATTCTCACCTACAATTGCAGACATGGAAAGAGAAAGTCCATTGTTTAAAGAACTTGTAAAAATTGGAATCACTCCAATGTTATCATCACTATCCATAATGTCAGCAGCTGATACAGAACAAGAGATTGTAGGATATGGAATTGGTGTAATTCTATTAAATATTGGAATGTATTTTGTAGCACCAGCCATGTTATTTGTCAGTATTAAAAAGGCAAAAACACGACTAAGTTTTTAATCATAACAAACATTAGTGATAACATGGGTAAACTAAGTAGAAATCTTAGAATTTGCGGAGATTGTGGAATAGTTTACACATCAGTCAGTATGACAAAATACATTGATCAATGTCCAATTTGTAAATCCAAAAGATATGAAGCCATGCCAATTAAAGCAGAAAAAGAATAACAAAATACTGCTAAAAATTATTTTAAACTCAACATAGATTTTTAATAGAAACAAAATGTTAAAAAGTTATTGTCAGATGATCCTGAAATTGAGAAAATAAAACAAAGAAAACTAGAGGAGATGTTAAGACAGCAAAGCCAGCCTCATATTCAACCAGGAATTATTGATCTAAATGATACCAATTTTACTCAGATAATTTCTGCTGAGAATCCCACATTAGTTGATTTTTGGGCAGATTGGTGTGGACCATGTAAAATGATGCATCCAGTATTTGAAAACCTTTCAAAAAAATACACAAATATAAAATTTGCACGAGTCAATGTAGATCAGAATCAAAACATTGCAATGAAATTTGCAGTACAATCAATTCCAATGTTTATAATGTTCAAATCAGGACAAATGGTCGATAAAATGATGGGAGCTGTTGGCGCTCCTGGAATACACATGATATGTAAAAAGCATTCAAACTAGTAAGCGTAAGCTGCGTCTTTATTTCTTTGAATTTCTATAATTTCATTAAAAATTGATTGTTCTTCAGAACTAAGTTTGTGCATAAATTTAGCAAGAATTTTTTTGCCTCATGTGACGGAGGAAAAGTATAGAATACTTCTTCTTCAAAAATTTGTCTACCAATTGTAATACCTTGAACAGAACAAGCAACTTCCTGTCCAGTTTTTGCAGATGTTACAGTTTTTTTATCAAGTTGAAGTTGATGTATTAAACCAATTCGTCTTCCATCTTTATTCATAAAAGGAACTTTTTGTTTTAATGTTCCAACATCAACTCTAATTCCAAATACTGCAGGGTCCGTATTTCGAAAAACATAGCCTTTAAGAAATGTGAATTTGGAAATGGGTGTTAACTCTGCAAAGACTGCATCCTCTTCATTTGCAGTATCTTCACTTACCCATGCATTGTAATTATCAATCAGACTGTAAATTATCTTATCTTCGAAAATTTTGATATGACCGCTATCTGATTCTTCTTTTGCATCGGGAAGAATTTTGACATTAAATGCCAATACTACACCTAAATGTCGATCATTTTCTTTTATGGCTCTAGTCTCCATTATATCACGACGATTAACTGGTCCGATGTCTGCTTTTGATATTGGTACTTGAGAACGTCGTAGCATCTCAACTATCGCTTCAAGTGAGCCAATAGTATCACATTTTAAAACAACACCGTTAGTCTCTGTATCAATAAACACTGATTTCATTTCAGATTCGATTTGTTTGGTATATTTTTTTACATCTTCTTCATTTGATGCAACATAAAGAGTACTACCAGGCAAAACGCCTTCAAGATCAGGTGATGCAATTTTGAGTCCAGCAGCTGCATCTACACTTTGTACTGGTTTGAATTTGTCTCTAGGATCTCTCATTTCATCAAGGGGTTTTGGTAAAAGTATTGCTTTTGGTTTTGTTATAATAACAGAGTCTCTTTTTGCAACAACTATGGTATCAGTTTTTTTTATACTACCATCAATCAAAATTATATTTGCTGTATGTCCTAGTCCTATCTCCTCATTAACTTCAAGCACTATCCCTCTTGATTCTTTTTCTTTCTGATCTAATCTTTTTTGCAAATATTGTTGAGTTAAACCTACTAACACTGCAAGTAATTCAGGTATTCCAACTCCAGATCTTGCAGAAATTGGCACTATAGCTATTTCAGATTTAAAATCTTTAACTCGATAAAATGCTTCAGATTGATAACCCAAAATAGACAAAGTCCCTACAACATCATAGATTTTTTGATCTAGATCTGTTTGAATAAATTGATCTTGTTCTTTGATTGCTTTTGTGATGAATTTAGTTTCTGATTTTCTCCAGCCAGATATCTGATCACATTTGTTTAACGCTACAACAAATGGGACTTTTCGACTTTGTAAAATTTTAAGACTCTCATTTGTTTGTGGTTGAAATCCTCTGTTAACATCAACTACGAGTATTGCAATATCAGCTGCAGAACCACCTCTTGCTCGAAGATTTGTAAAAACCTCATGGCCGGGTGTGTCGATAACTAGAATTCCAGGAACTTGGTTTTCGGATTCTTGTAATTTTTTGTATAGTGGCCCACAAGTTTCTTTGATTGTTTCAGTTGGAAGAAAACTTGCACCTATGTGTTGTGTAATACCGCCAGCTTCTCTACCTTGAACACCAGTGCCTCTAATTCTATCTAAGAGAGATGTTTTACCAGAGTCTACGTGACCAAGAACTACCACGATGGGTTGACGAATTTGCAATCAGATCACTCAAATGCTACCCTCGATTCATGGTCAAAACTTTCTTGTGAATCAGATGCATGAATGATATTGTCACTAAATCCCAGTCCAAAATCTCCACGAATAGAACCAGGTGCTGCTTCAAAAGATTTTGTTGCACCTATCATAATTCGTGTTGTAGCAATTGCATTATTTCCTTCTATTATTGCTGCAACAACTGGTCCTGATGTGATGAATGATGTCAATTCGCCAAAAAATGGTTTATCTTTATGAACACCATAAAAATTTTCAGCTTGTTTTTGTGTGAATGTAAACATCTTTAATTTTAAAAGTTTGAATCCCTTTCTTTCAAATCTTGCAATAACTTCACCAGTGAGTTTTCTAGCTACTGCATCTGGCTTTACAATGAAAAGAGTTTGTTGAGTCAATTTTATTTCTTGTGTTGAATTCCGCCCTTAACGTATTTTTTGGTCCATTTTAGTTTTTCTTGGATCACGTTTTAGCTCTAGAGCATTTTTCTTGCACTTTGCAGAACAGAACCATAAAACAGTTCCATCATTTTTTGCAAGCATTGTACCTGAACCTTTTGCAACGGGTCTAGCACAAAAACTGCAGGGTTTAACTAAAAGACTCATTTATTTCACCTAATGAATTTTCTTTGCTTCTCTTTCTGTTTCTCTTAGCATTAGAATTTCTCCTATTCTAACAGAACCTTTTACATTTCTAGTAAGAATTCTACCTTTATCCTTACCAGAAAGAACTTTTACTCTAACTTGAATAACTTCGCCTGCAATACCAGTTCTGCCAACAATTTGAATAATTTCAGATTGAGTTACGTCATCAGTTGTGGTACTCATTTGCTAGTCTTTCCACCTTTAATTTTAGCAATTGCTGAGACAACTTGGTCAACTATGTGTTGTGCATCACCAGCATCTAAAATTGCTGCAGCGGCAGAAGTAATGTCAATGCCCAAAGATTTTCCTAATTCTGATTTACTTGGAACAAATGCATATGCTGCACCTTGTTCTTCACATAGAATAGGAAGATGAGCTACTACTTCCGGTGGTTCAACATCTTCAGCTATAACGATTAGTTTGCTTGTACCTCGTTCAATGGCTTTTGTTGCCTCATTGGTTCCTTTCTTTACTTTACCACTGCTAGATGCAACTCTAACAGCTTCCAAGATTGGATTTACCAGTTCTTCTGGCGTCTCAAATTTTACATAATAAGCTTTACCCATACTATGTCACCCTTTAGGGATCATTCTCCATTCCCATCATGCTATGGATTGGTTTTAAAAGTGTTATCGGAAATGACAGACTTGACTTTTTGAATGTATTTTGACATCAAAGTGTCTATGTTTTTGCTGACTTTCAGCTTCTCCGTATATTCTAATGATGGGTT
>JAAUVF010000144.1 GCA_012030815.1 Nanobdellota archaeon
TAGAAGTTACAATTACAAAAAAACTTAGAAACGAAATAGCTTAAAGCTATTCCGCAGATAAATCCCAATAGTTTGCGTCTTTTTGTTTTGCAACTGGCTTTTCAAGACCCTTCCATTCTTTAAAAGAACGTACATACAACTTGACATTTGGCAATCCCACTGATTTTAGTGCATAGTATGCCAAACCTGAAAGAGTTCCAACACTGCCACAATATGTAATGATTTCAGAATTTCCAGAAATTCTACGGTTATCTAGAAGTCGTTTCATGTCATCCTTAGGACGTAAAATTTTATCTTGAGTTGCAAGTGTTCTATATGGAAGATTAATTGCACCTGGGATATGCTGTTCAAGAAAGTTTAGTCTTTCACGATTATCAATTAGAATAACATCAGAATTATCCTTTGATTTTTCCAAATAGTCAGATGTAGCTAAAATCTCAGGTCTTAGACGAATAGAGTGTTCTTTGCTTTGGATATTTGGAATTTGATTATCATTTTCTAGTCCTAGAGATTTCCACATACTAAAAGTCGTCTCAAGTAAAGACACCTCAGAGTGACCAAGATATTCCAATGTCCAAGCAACCCGAGATGCAAGGGCACCAAATGTATCATCATAGACAACAACAGGAGTTTCATCATCTATCCCCATAGAATTTACAAGTTTTAAGACACGTTCTGGACTATCATCAGATAATAAATTTGCCAGTGGCAGATTTACAGCAGTTGGGATATGACTTTGTTTATAATCTTCTTCTCTTCGTACATCGATAACCCTGACACTTTTATCTCGAATTTCAGATCTCAGGGAATCAACGTTAGTTGTTGTCTTGATTGTTTTTTCTTGGCTCATGCTGCACATTCGCCTTTTCCAGTTTTTGTGTGATAACTAGAGTCACTTCCATAATCATTGTAAAAGTCAGGATCATCTTCTTTAGTTGGTGGAATTGTAAATGAATCAAGTGCCTTTCTCATATCAATAACAGATTTTATTTCAGAATCTTCTTTTCCATTTACAATTCTATGAATCCAGTTTTGAAGAGTATCATCGGATTTTTTATTTTGTTTGTATAATTCAATAATTTTTAAAATTACAGGTATTACTCTTTTTGCAGGAATTCTATGACATGTAACACCAAGCATTGTTTCTCCATCAGAACGTCCACCCAATGACATTTGATAGTTAGGAAACATTTCTTTTCCAACTCTACCGCCGCCTCCAAAGAAACCAATTGTGGCAATCCCGTGTTGACCACAGGAGTTTGGACATCCGCTAATCTTAATTGATGAGTCACGTAAATCATCATCTTGATCCAATTTGAGGTCTAGGAATTTGCGCTGTATCTCTTTTGCCAATCTATGAGAATTAGTTAAAGCCAGATTACACGAAGTTGTACCTGAACAGCCTATTGGAGCTGCCATAGTCAAAGCACCAGATTTTGCCAACCCAACTGTAAGTAATTTTGAATATAATCTTGGCAAATCATCTTCATGAACATAACGCAATGCAATGTTTTGAACAAACCCAGCTCGAGCATGTCCTTCTGATGAAAATTCTCGAATTATAGTTGCAAGTTCAGATAATTGATTTGATGTTATATCTCCAGCTTCAAGAGTGATGAATACAGAATGATATGAGGATTGTTTTTGCTTTAGGGTATTTGTCTTTAACCATCTTGTATAACCATCAGGATTAGGACTTCCACTTTCATCAGATATTTTGATTGGTCGTTTAATTACGGATGGAGAATGATCTACATCAAGAGTAGTAACAACAGATTGAGTAGCTCTCACAACAGCTCTTTCTTTAAGAACTAGATTTTGGAATTTCTCCCAACCCATATCATTTACAAGATAACGCCATTCTATTTCGAGCCATATTTTTTTCTATCACCTAATCTATCAAAGATTCGCAATACTGCAATTGACGTGTACAAGAGATCTTCTTCTGGAGTAAACTCTTCTAATTGATGACCCACAAATGATCTATTACCTAACCCACCACCAAGAAATATTTTGAATCCTTTTTGGATAGAACCGTTCAAATCTCTGGTTTGTGGAATTAATCCTACATCAACCATTCTCACCATTCCATGTTTTTCACAACATGTAAAATTAAATTTAAATTTCCTTGGGAGGTTTTGAGACATTGGATTTCTCAAAAAGAATCTTGCAGTTGCAAGTGCGTATGGTGTTGAATCAAATTCTTCATCAGGACAAACACCAGATAAAGGACTACACATCACATTTCTAACAGAATTACCACATGCTTCACGAGAAGTTAGTCCTACTTCTGCTAATCCTCGTAGAATTTCTGAGACATCTTCTAGTATAACCCAGTGCAGTTGAATATTTTCCCGTGTAGAAAAATGCGCGCTACCTATAGAAAATTGTTCACTTAGCTGAGATATTTTTTCAATTTGCTGTGGATATATTTCGCCTGCAGGTAATTTAATTCTGACCATAGCATAATCATTGGTCATCCTTGTTCCATATGCCCCGTGTTGAAGTCTATATCGTCTAAAGCTATCTTCATCATATTTTCCTTGACGGAATAATTTTACAGTATTAGCAAAATTTTCAGCTTCCTCAATTCTTGCCCAATTAATTTTAGGTTTAGGGGAATCTGAATACGATTGTTTTAGATCAGATATAGTCAATACAACAGAAAGTGCTTTGAGTTATGATATAAATTTTTGATATAGGGAAGTTTAGGAGAAAACGCTTCGTTGGTATACACGAATTTTCCTCATAGTGAAAATAATCATGATAAATCAGAATTAGTTTGCCCTAATTTTAAAAAAAAGTGGTAAAGTATTAATTGGTTCTAAGAATCAACATTTTCGTGCAAAAAGCTACAGTTGCTGAAAAATCAGATAAAATATTCACAGATGTCAGTGAAGTTGAAATTACTCGTGCAATTGCAAACGAGTGGCATTCTGTCCTAATAGACAGGGCACAATCAGATGTAATAATAATCGGTGCTGGGCCTGCAGGATTAACTGCAAGTCGAGATTTATCAAATATGGGTTTCAAAGTTCTAGTCGTTGAACAAAATAATTACCTTGGTGGTGGTTATTGGTTAGGCGGATATATGATGAATCCAGTAACAGTTAGAGACCAGCACAAAAAATTTGGGTGAGTTAGGAGTACCATACAAAAAGTTTCAGAGGGATTGTACTTGACACCAGGACCACACGCAGTTTCAAAATTAATTGCATCAGCATGCGATGCAGGAGTTAAATTCCTAAACCTTACAAAGTTTGATGATCTTGTTTTAAAAAACGGCAGAGTTTGCGGTATTGTTGTAAATTGGATGCCAGTATCAGCATTACCAAGAAACATCACTTGTGTTGATCCAATCGCACTAGAAGCAAAAATGATTATTGATGCATCAGGTCATGACTCTGTTGCAGTAAAAAGACTTGTGGATAGAGGACTGGTAGAATGGAAGGGAATGAATCCAATGTATGTAAACGAGGGTGAAGAGCACGTAGTTAACAAAACAGGTGAAGTTTATCCAGGACTAGTTGCAGCAGGAATGTCTGTAACTGAGACACATGGGCTCGCTAGAATGGGACCAACATA
>JAAUVF010000145.1 GCA_012030815.1 Nanobdellota archaeon
TCTCCGTTTGGTAATTTCTTTTCTACTGCAGCTAACACTGCATGTGCATTGATTGCCAAGTCTGCATCATCCATTGATTCATCACCTATTTTACATGACATTGCCAATGTTGCTCTTGCTCTGACTTTGATAGATGCTCTGAATCTTGTTAAGAATGATTCAATTGATGCGTTAAATGGAACTGGTGTTGGCATTTTACCTCTTGGTCCTAATAGCTGACCCAAGACTTTACCAACTGCTGGCATGATTTGTGTATCTGCCAAAAAGAAATCATATTTGTTGATGAATTTTCTTGATGCTCTTTTGTTTGCTGCAAATTTATCTAATTCATCAGAACCTACAACTGCATCGGCTTTAGCTGCTTTTGCTTTTTGACCCATATCGCCTGTTGCCATAATGCATACTGTGGATGGAGAACTTGTCTTTGGAAGTTGAACAACCTCATTTAGTGCAAAACCCTTTTTGACATCAATATCTTTGAAGACCAAAATCAACTCAACTGACTGTGTAAACTTTCGCTGTTTACTTCCAGCCTTGGCTTCTTTGATCATATCTGCCAACTTAGCCTCTGTAATCATTATGAAGATTTTCCGAGATTGCCTACTTAAAATCGTTTAGAGGATTAAGATTCATGATTTTAATATTATTTTAAAAAATTACACATTTCTATGTCAATTTTTGAAATTCAGGAGCAAAAATCTCCTTTAACTTACATTTATTAATTCACTACCTATGTTTTTGATCAGATTGCAGAAGTTCGATGAGTTAGATATGAAACTCTTATTTGAGTTGACAAAAGACGGATCCATTTCAGTTCCAGAACTATCAAAAAAACTTGGAATCAATGCGTCTGTTTTGTATAGCCGAATAAAGCGACTGGTAAAAAAGAAATTATTAAAAAATTCACAGTAATTGTAGATGACTCTCTTTTAGGAATAGGTGTAAAAGCATCTATCGGAATTAACCGAGATCCAAAACTCAAAGATTCTATTCATAAACAATTACTTGCAACCCCTGAGGTAATGTCAATCTCTGAAGTAACTGGCAGATTTGATATCATTGTAAATGTTCAGACAAAAATCTAGAGGTATTACATTCCATAGTCATTGAAAAACTAGGAAAAATTGATGGCATCATTAATACCGAAACATTTGTAGAGTTACAAAAAACGGATAAAGATCCTGTTTATTCTGTTGTATGATTTTATTGTAGTTTTGCGTCCCACTTACCTTCGTTAATCTCGGCAGTGATCTCTTTTGGCGTCTTACCTTCTACCTTGATACCCAGGGAAGAACATGTTCCAACTATGGTCTTTGCAACTGACTTTAGTGATGTTGCATATGATTTCTCTAGTTTTGTCTTTGCTACTTTTACCACTGAATCGATTTTGATATCTCCAACCCAAGTGGTTCCTGCAGTACCCGTACCTTTTTGAACTCCTGCTTCTTTAAGCAATAGCGCTGCAGCTGATGGAATTCCAATTTCTATTTCCCATTTTTTAGTATCTGGAAAAACTGAAACTGTTACTGGAACTTTCATTCCTTCAAAATCTTTTGTCTTGTCATTGATTGCTTTGATAACCTCCATGATGTTTACTCCTAAAGGACCCAATGCTGGACCTAGTGGCGGACCTGCAGATGCAGCTCCTCCTGTTACAAGTGATGATATTTTTTGTGCTTCTGCCATGTTTATCAGCTTAATATGAAAAATTTAATCCTTCCTAAGACTCACTAGACAGTTTTAGGTAGTTGGCGTCGACAGTTACTGGTAATTGATAAGATGCATCAAGCAAAACAACTGTTGCTTCTTCTTTATCTACATCTATTCTTGTGATCGTGGCTTTCATTCCTTTGAATGGACCACCAGTGATCTCAACTATGTTATCTACTGTTAATTGTGAAACTGTGGATTTCTTGACAAGATATCCTTCAATGTCTTTGAATTCTAATTCTCCTCTAAGTTGACCACGAATATGTCTGATTCCTTCAACTGCCATGTATGCATCGCTTGGATTGATTGCCTCAATGACAACATATCCTTTTAGATTATCAACTAGTAAGACTGATTGAATATTCATTTTATTGTTATTTGCTTTTGCTTCAAGTAACCTCATTACCACTTTCTCTTGACCTCCAGTGGTTCTTATTGCAAAAAGGTGTGATTTTACTTCTTCAGACATTTTATCTACCAAACGTAATTACCGAAAATACAAACTGAATTGTAAAACCAATGGCACCTACTCCGCCGATTCCCAATAATACTAATCTTAGGTGTTGCTGATACTCATCTTTATCTGGCTTTTTGCCATTTTCATGGTATTTGCCATGTTTTTCAAAGTCTGCTTCGGATTCATTGCTGGAAATTAATAAGGTGTCCTTATATCTCTTATCTCATGGAACTACTTGTAGCGTATCGCGATGACCCTGCCGGATACAACATGGCAAAATTTCTTTCCCAAGAAATGAAAAAAGAAGGTGAAATTTATCATGGCAAATACTATGATTTGATAATAATCCCAACCCCTGCAATTTCAGCTGATTGGCTAGACGAAAAATATGATTATGACGGATTTATTTTTCTATCAAAACATGCAGCAGAATCTGGAGTATTAGCGCTTACTTGTCATAGTACTGGAAATTTCTCTGAAGCTAAATTTGGTGGAAATGACAGACAGATTGCAGTATCTCATCCATATCTTCAAAAAGCATATCTTCAAAAACTATGGAAAAATAGATCTAATTTCTCTGATTTTCAAATTACTATAGAAGCAACTCATCATGGCCCTACTGCATTATCAAAACCTACTATATTCATTGAAATTGGAACAACTGAAAAACAATGGACTGATGTAAAATTATGTAACTCTGTTGCAGTATTGGTAGATGAAGTAATGTCTACGTTTATTCGTCCATCTCCAACTGCAATTTGTTTTGGAGGTACTCATTATCCTGATAAATTTACAAAAGAATTACTTGAAGGCAAATTTGCACTAGGTACTGTGATACCAAAACATGCACTTGAGTTTCTTGATGAGAGTTTATTTTTACAGATTTTAGAGAAAAATAAAATGGCAAGTGCAGCACTTTTGGATTGGGGAGGACTTGGTCCAAACAAACAAAAATTACTTGAACTACTAGGTAAAACTAGTCTTGAGGTAATCAAACTTTGAGTCTTGATAAGAAAATTTACAAAAAATTACTAGAAGTTCCAAAGGGAAAAATAACCACTTATGGCGAATTGGCAAAAGCTGTAGGATTAAAAAATGGACAACGAGCAGTTGGAAAAATTATGAACAAGAATCCATATCCCGTTATTATTCCATGTCATAGAGTTATCAAGTCAGATGGAAAGATTGGTGGATATGCATATGGTGAAGATAACCTATATGCAAAGAATGTACTTCGTGCAAAGTATGGTAATAAGGAAGAAGAGCTGGTTGATAGTCTTCGCCAACTTTCTGGTGCTGAGGAAAATAAATTGGATCGTACCAGAAGCAAACCTACAGACAAGAAATTGTACGCAGCGAATGACAAGTTACAAACAAGTGACGGAAAGACAAAGAATGATGATAAAGGATTCACACA
>JAAUVF010000016.1 GCA_012030815.1 Nanobdellota archaeon
GGGATGATAAAAAGCAGAGCTAGGATAGAATTGGGGTTTTTTAAGAAAATTAAATGCGATGTTTGTAATAGTAAATTTTCACACCAAGAAGATATGATGAATCATAAGCAGATCGTACATGGTAAAGATTTACAATATGATTGCAAAGAATGTAAAAAATATTTTTCAAATATGGAAGATATGAGAACTCATTTGCAAAGAGAGCATAGTTACAAAAAAGACAGATAATTAAATTGCTTTTACTGTTTTTACGACAGGTGGTCTTGCCTTAGTAAATACTCTAAATCCACAGATACATTTGATTTCAGGCAGTCTAGATAACTCTGTGTTTGAGACGTTTGTTCCACATCTTAGACAAGAGTAAATTACATCAAATGTTTCAACTGGAGTTTCTTCGATTGTTTCAAAATTTTCTTCAGCCATATTTATCATCAAAATTTCTATAATTTAAGGATACCAGATTAAGTTAGAGATAATTCAATGTAAACATCATCTGGAATTTTTAGTCTCATTAATTGTCGAATTGCTTTATCATCAGCATTAATGTTAATTATTCTTCGATGCATTTTCATCTCCCATTTCTCATATGTTTCAGTTCCACTACCACAAGGAGATTTTCTTGTGGCAACATGTAATTTTTTAACAGGAAGTGGGGTTGGACCTTTGACTTTAACACCGGTCTTTTTACCAATGCCCATGATCTCATTACAAACACCATCAAGTTTAGGAAGACTGATGCTTGTTAATTTGACACGAGCAGTTTGAGTCATAGCAACTCAACCTATGGTTTGTACTCTTCAGTTATTTCCTTAACAATTCCTGCTGCAATGGTTGCACCCATATCTCTGAGTGCAAATCTACCCATTTCAGGGAATTCTTGGAAAGTTTCTATACAAGTTGGTCTTACAGGTCTAATTTTTACAATTGCTGCGTCGCCGACTTTAAGGAACTTTGGATTTTCTTCTTCAACTGCTCCTGTAGCTGGATTGATTCTTTGTAAGAATTCAGTTACAGTTGCTGCCACTTGTGAAGTGTGACAGTGCATTACTGGAGTGTAACCAGGTGCAATTGCTGTTGGGTGATGAATAACAATGATTTGTGCTTTGAATTCTTTTGCAACCTTTGGTGGTGCATCAGGAGTTCCAAGTACATCTCCTCTTTTGATATCTTTCTTTTCAATACCTCTAAGATTGAATCCAATGTTGTCACCTGCTTCTGCAGTTGGCATTTCGGTGTGGTGAGTTTCAATTGATTTGATTTCACCAAGTGCACCAGAAGGCATTACAATGATTTTTTGTCCTGCTTTCATGATACCAGTTTCAACTCTACCTACAGGTACAGTACCTACACCAGTAATAGTGTAAACATCTTGAATTGGAACACGTAATGGTTTACCAATTGGTTTTTCAGCTACTGTAAAGTCATCAAATGCTTGAATGAGTGTCTTTCCAGTGTACCATGCCATGTTCTCAGATTTTTTAACCAAGTTATCACCTTTCCATCCAGATACTGGAATGAATGGTACATTTTCTAATTTATAACCGACAGATCTAACTAGTTTTTCACCTTTTTCTTTTGCTGCTTTGAATGCTGCCTCTTTGTATTCGACTGCATCCATTTTGTTGATTGCAACAATGATTTGGCCTACTCCTAGTGTTTTGAGCAAAAATGCATGTTCTCTTGCTTGACCACCTGCAGCAATTGCAGTGTCAGTTTCACCTTCTTTTGCAGAAAGTACTAAGATTGCAGCGTCTGCTTCAGAAGCGCCAGTAATCATGTTTTTGATGAAGTCCCTGTGACCAGGTGCATCAATTAATGTAAAGAAGTATTTTGGTGTCTCAAATTTTTGGAAAGCAAGATCAATTGTAATTCCTCTTTCTCTTTCATCTTTAATATTATCCATAACCCAAGCGTACTTGAAAGTATCACCTTTTCCGGTCTTCTCGGATTCGGCTGCGTGTGCTGCAATAGTTCTATCATCTACAACACCGAGATCCATCAAGAAATGACCCATAGTTGTTGATTTTCCATTATCAATATGACCTGTAACAATCAGGTTCAAGTGTGGTTTAACTGCCATATGACATCGGTGTGGGAGGGGATTTATTACTGTTATGAATTTTTGAAAAAAATATAGAAATTTTTCTAGATTTTTCAGATCAAAAAAAATAAAAAATTACACATAAATCAAAGGGAAAAATAGGAAAGTCATGAAAATTACAGTTTCAGTAATCAAAGCAGATGTTGGTGGAATTGGAGGACATACAAGACCAAGTGATGGACTAATTGAAGCAGTTAGAAAAACGGTTAAAAATTCAGGAGATTTACTAATTGATTATTATATCGGATATTGTGGAGACGACGTCCACATTGTCATGTCACATAAACATGGAATTGATAATGACAAAATTCACAAACTTGCATGGGATGCATTTATGGCAGGTACTCAAGTCGCAAAACAAGAAGGACTTTACGGAGCAGGGCAAGATCTACTAAAAGATTCTTTTTCAGGAAATGTAAAAGGAATGGGACCAGGTGTTGCAGAGATTGAATTTGATGAAAGACCAAACGAAGCATTTACAGTTTTTGCTGCAGACAAAACAGAACCAGGTGCATTTAACTATCCAATTTACAGAATGTTTGTAGATAGTTTAAGCAATACAGGATTAATTGTAAACAAATCACTAGCTAGTGGAGTGATAATTAATGTCATGGATGTAGAGCAAGGTAAGATTGCAAAGCTCTCATTGTGGGAAGACAAGCCAACAATAGAGGCTGCCTTGATGTATCCAGGAAGATACGTGGTATCTACAGTCACAACAAAGCAAGGAGAACCAATTCTTGCAGCATCAACTGACAGATTACACAACATTGCAGGAACATATGTAGGAAAAGATGATCCAATATTACTAATTAGAACACAAAAGAATTTCCCAGCAACTGAAGAAGTTGGAAGTGTGTTTAACAATCCACATTATGTTGCAGGAAACACACGAGGGAGTCATAATATGCCATTAATGCCTGTAAAGCTAAATTCTGCAGCATCGATCAACTTTTGTATTCCAATTGTACAAGCTCTAGTCTTTAGTATGCATGACGGAAAGTTTACAGGCCCATTTGATGGATTTTCAACACCTGATTGGGATTACGTAAGAGAGATTGCTACAAAAAAAGCACTTGCAATGAGAAGTCAAGGGTTCATCCATCCAGCAACACTTGTACCATCAGAATTAGAGTATGCTGAAGGATACAGAGCCAGAATGGATATTTTGGAAACTAAGATGGTTCCAATTGATGAAGAAACATCAAAGTCAGAAAAGAAGGAAAATTACGAAGATCCAGATTAGAATCAGTTAGAAAAATAAGAAAGGGTTAAAACAAATCATCGCATATTAAAAACACCCATGCAAATCCTAAAAGTGTTTGATTGGAAGACGTATATTTTTACAGCAATTGCGGTGATCTCATTTTCAAACTTTATGGCAGTGTTATTTGGACAAACAATACCTGCAACATTTATGACATTTTTCAAATATGCAGGGGAGACAATAATTTTAGGAACAGTATTTTTGTTTGCGCTAACTTGGTTTTTAAAAGCAAGACCACATAATCGTCCTAAAAGCTATTCAGTAGTTGTGTTTGATGTATATGGACAAATAAGCGAGATACAAGATATTCGTACAGAATTTAAGACTCACGATGTTGCATGGAGTTTTATGAAACAGTACAAAAAAGCATATCCATTATACAATTTTGCAATGGTATCAAAAATGTCAAAGACAGACAAGCCAACAATCTTTAGATATATCTAAAAATCAGACAAGATTCAGACTTTTATTCAGGATGATGTAATAAAACTAGAGTGGAGTTTGCCATTCTAGCTGACGCATTTAGCAAAATGGAGTCAACTACAAAAAGATTAGAGTTGACGCAATATCTTGTAGAGTTATTTGAAAAAACTCCACAAGATGTCATTTCAAGAATTGTGTATCTATTACAAGGAAAGTTAAGACCGGATTTTGAAGGAGTAGAGTTAGGAGTTGCAGAAAGACTAGCAATAAGAGCAATTGCAAAATCTGCAGGTTCAGATAATGCAGAAAAAAAGATAGAAGAAGAATACAGAAAAAGTGGGGATTTGGGACATGCTGCATCTAAAATTTTAGAACAAAAAGAACAGACTACATTTATGATGCAAGATATTACAGTTGAACGAGTCTATGAAAATTTATTTACAATTGCAAAATTGGAAGGCTCCAAGACACAAGATAGAAAGATGAAATATATTTCAGGATTACTAAATGATGCAAATCCAAATGAAGCTAAATTCATCTTAAAGATTCTACTTCAAACATTAAGACTAGGAGTAGCAGAAAATACAGTCATGGATGCACTTGCAATTGCATATACTGGAGATAAAGAAAATAGAAAAGCATTGGAGCATGCATACAATGTATCAAGTGATTTAGGAAAGGTTGCAGAAACAATTGCAAATAAAGGACTCAAAGGCATAGAAGAATTTGAAATTAATTTATTCAATCCAATACGACCAATGTTAGCTGATAGAGTCAAGAGTGAAGAAGAAGCAATTGAAAACTAGGAAAAATTTTTGCCGCAGAATACAAACTAGATGGGGAAAGAGTTCAATTACATATCGAAGGAGATAAAGTAGTATTATTTTCAAGAAGTTTAGAAAACATTACAAGCTACTATCCAGACATTGTAGAAAAAATTCCAAAGACAATACAAGCACAAAAAGTAATCTTAGAAGCAGAAGCTGTTGCAATAAATGAAAACACTGGAGAATTTTTACCATTTCAAGAACTTATGCACAGAAGAAGAAAATATCAGGTTGAAAAAGCAGTATCACAATATCCAATCACAGTAAACTTTTTTGATATTTTATTTTATGATGGAAAGAGTTGCTTGGAATTACCTTACAAAGAAAGACGTGTCCTTTTGGAAAAAATTGTAAAAGAAGATGAGTATACAAGACATATACCAATGAACACAATAGAAAGTCAAGAAGATGTAGAAGAATTTTTGGAAAACAGTATCAATTCGGGATGTGAGGGAGTAATGTTAAAGATGCTAGATAAGCCATATCAAGCAGGTTCCAGGGGCAGCTACTGGTTAAAACTAAAAAGAGAATATAGAAATGAGCTTGGCGATAGTTTAGATCTTGTAGTTATTGGAGCATTTTTTGGAAAGGTAGAAGAACTGGAAAGTATGGAACACTACTTTTAGCATCATATGATTACGATACAGATGTTTTTACAAGCATATGTAAAGTTGGAACTGGTTTTTCAGATGAAGATTTAGATCAGTTATATCAAATATTATCAAATAAAGTAACAATAAAGAAAAATCCAAGAATAGATAGCGAGATGGAAGCAGATGTATGGTTTGAACCAGAACTTGTAATTGAAGTGGTAGCATCTGAAATAACTCTAAGTCCAATTCACAAAGCAGCAAGAAATGAAATTAGAAAAGATACAGGGTTAGCATTAAGATTTCCAAAATTTACTGGAAAAATAAGACATGAAAAAGATGCAGAGGATGCATCAACTAATGAGGAAGTAATCACCCTATTCAAAGGACAGAAAAAAGTAGCTCATGATAAAAATCTGATGTAATTTAGGCGCAATAATTCCAAAAAATCATAGAGGATTTAAATTACCTGAGTATATTTTGAAGTTCAGAAATGTATAGCGGAGAGCTTGAAGTTCAAGCAAAAAGAAAGGCTATCGCAGTTTTACAAGACGAAATCAACCGAATCTTAAATGCTGCCAGAGAACTTGCAACGCTACCAGACCTAATGATGAAAAAGGACAAAACAGGTATTAAAAATTCTCTGGAGCAAATATCAACTATCGAAGAAGAAGTAGAAAATCTTAGAAGAAAAATAACGAGAGAAGTAGCTGACGTCGGAGGTTTAATCATGAATAGAGAGAATCTTCTAAACACAGCATACACAATGGATGAGATTGCAGGTTACATTACTGGAATTGCATTCAAACTTTCTAACATCAAGATAACTACCTTAAAGAGCGCAAAACTAGATGAGGATATTACAAAGCTGATTGAGTTGGTTGTAGACGAAGTTTACAAACTAAATGAGATCATACGTAGTCTAAACACCAATACTGCTAATGCCATTGAGCTTGCACAAGAAACACAAAAAATAGAACGTGAGATTGACATCAAATACAGACAAGCAACAATCAAGCTTTTATCAGAAGTTACAAACACCAAAGAACTATTACTGATAAAAGATGTAATTGAGGGAATTGAAGAAATGTCAGACAAATGTCAGCGTGTCTCAGATTCTTTCATATTATTAGCATTGAGTCTATAACATAATCCACCACACCCAACTTTTTACTTAATTTTTATCTCTTTTAAAAAACAAATACCAATTTACACTCAAACCAGAGTCATGTACAAAATAGAGAATTCATATACGCATTTAATTTAAAAAAACTACATGCGAACCGAACTAGTCGAAAATAGAATAATAGTATGGAACATCGAGGACTCTCGTAAATTATTTAGTCATGGATATTATGGTAAACCAATAGGAATTCCAAAACCAAAACCAGATGAAATTAACGTACCACTAATTTTGGATCTTATAGAAGGACTTTACTTGCTAGAAAATAAAAAAATTACAATTTACAAATTGAGTCAAAAGATAACAGTTGAACAAATGATAGAGAGGTGTAAAAAAGAATATCATGATTTTGATAAAAAATATCTAGTCTACAAAAACTTTCGAGATAAAGGATACATCATTAATCCAGGAATAAAGTTTGGATGTGATTTTGCAGTGTATGAAAAAGGACCAGGTATTGATCATGCACCATTTTTAATTCAGGTGTACAATAGAAGCGACTCAATAACATCAACAGGAATTGTTTTAGCAGGAAGATTAGCAACTACAGTAAGAAAGCAATTCATCTTGGCAATTCCAAGAGGAAAAGATAAAGTTGATTTTCTTGCACTAGATTGGTGGAAGGCTTAGACTTTTTTTATGTGTCCTGCTATTCGATCATAAATTTCAAAAAGGTCTTTTGTGATTCCAAAGGAAAGATGATTCTTCCATTTTGGTCTAATACGAATAGCACCATCGGTGGGTTCTACAAATATGGTAGCATCATCAATGGATTGTTTTGCAATCATTTCATTTAATTCTGCATCATCATTTAGTTTACTTGCAAGGCTGCCACTACCGTCCCATTCAACTTTAAGAATAGTTTTTGAAGAAAAATGACCCTTTGTAATCAATTTGGTTTTTACAATATAGTCTTGATCATTTCTAGATTGTTTTCTAACAATAAAGTGTGCTTGATATCTATCTAGGGCGCCCCATGGCATTGGATTTGTATCTTGCATCGTTATCCCTTTTGTATTATTTGAATTACATCAATATTAGAATTAGCAACATCAAGACAGCCCTTGTTTGATACCATTCTAGGTGTTTGAGAGAAATATCTACTATAATAATCGCCTTTTTCAATATCATCAGTTCCAATTTGTATGGATTTAGAATCTACTCCGATCTCCTTTAACATATCAGAGTATTTCTCAGGCCAGGACTTTAAGACAAATGTATCAGACTCTGAATCATGCATAAGTTACAAAAACCATACCCACAAATAAAGATATCAAGAAAATATTACCAGAGATCAATCGAATTAAATAATACAAAAGTTTTGTAGATATGTCAATGCTGAAATTTTCAGGGCAAAGGTTGCACTAGTAACAGGTAGCGGAACTGGTATAGGTCAAGCCATTGCTAAAAAATTTATTGAAAATGGCGCAAGTGTGATTATTCTTGGTAGAAGAAAAGAGCCCCTAGATGAAACAGCAGTGATGTTAAAAGAAATTATTTCCAAAATAAGCAGTGGAGCATTTGTAAAGATTTTCTCAGGAGTAGATGTTAGTGATGAGTCGGGAATGAATGATATGTTTGATGCATTAAAAAAAGAAAATATCACTATAGATTATGTAATTAATAATGCAGGAGTTTCAGGCCCTGTGACATGTTTTTCTCATGCATCACTTGATGATTTTAAGAGTGCCGTAGAGATTCATTTGACCGGTACATTTTGGGGCTCAGTTCAAGCACTCAAGGTAATGAAGGAAAATGGAAAAATTGTAACAATATCAACATTTTTCACAGAAGAAAGACCACATGAACAAAGACCATATCGATTTAGAAGTCCATACACAGCAGCACAAGGTGCAAAGAACAGATTAGTCGAGGCAATGTCTTGGGAATTAACAGATAAAAAAATTATATCTATTGGAACAAATCCAGGTCCAGTGCATTCTGATAGAATATACAAGACAGTATATCCAAAAGCAGCTGCAGAATTTTTACGCGTTAGTGGATTTGAAGATTTGACTCCAACACAAGTTGATGCTGCAGATAGAGAACTATTTCCATTGTTAGGTGAAGACGATAAAGTTGTAAAAGAAGGAATTGAAAAAGCAGCCCAAAAACTAGCAAAAGAAATGAACAAAGATGTTTCAAAATTAACTGTAACAATTACCAATCTATTAAACAAAATTCAAACCATCGCTGAAAAAGTTCAGAGAAATACATCTCACATGATTGCAGATCAACAGTTCTTATCACAAGTTCAAGTTGCCGAATCAGTTTTGAATTTATGTGATGATAACATTGCAAAAATATTAAATGGCAAAGTAATTCCAGGAGACAGAGTATTTTATCCAGTCAAACCATACATTGGCACTACAGCCCCAGGAGTACACCAACCAGACTTTACAGGGCGATCGATAGTATTTACAATTGATGCAACTGAAAAATCAGATGCACAAAGAGTAGAATACCTTGCACAGCACGTCATAAAAAATGGCGGGAAGGTTGCATGTTTTATTTCAGAGTCAACTCCAAAAGAATTACAAGAGCAAATTAGCTCAAAATTTCATTCACATATTGTCAATATCAAAATCCCGACGAGGTCAAAAAATGGCTAAACACTGCAAACACAAACTTGGGTAGCATTTTAGCTGTAATTCACATCACAGGAAAACTACCAAACATTTCAAAACTAATTGAATTGCCAAGAGCAAAATGGGAAGAGTTAGTTGAAAAATTCATCACAACTCCTGCAACTGTAGGACAAGGAGTACTAGAACAATTTGTCCCAGGTGGCGGTAATGACCCAAGACTGTTCAAAGATGCAAAAGGTGCAATGATGATAATCGGTCCAGATTTACCAGTAGGTGCAAAAGTTACAGGAATGCAAAGAGCACAAGTAGAAGTGTTTCGGGGTGCACTAAGACCATTTACAACTACAGTAAATCAAGAATTAAGTGATGTTCTAAATTCAAAAATTAGAATATTTTCTGTTTTCCCAGGTTCGGTTACAGGAATAGAGCCAAACAATGAGAAAATAGCTCAGGCATTAAATTTCCTAGTAACAGATAGTGCTCTGGATTCATCGGAAGTCACATTTTGTGTTGATGAATCAAGATTAGAATGAAAAAATTTTCTGAAATTAAAGTCGGAGATGAATTTTTTTCCACATGCAGTATATCTGAAAAAGAATTAACAGAGTATTTCAAATTCTCCAGAGTAAAAAATGCATTTTTAGAAGACATGCAAGATACAAAGCAAAAGATTGTTTCGGGCAGAGCCATTTTATCAAGAATGGAAGGAGAGTTTACCAGACTGAGTCAAATTTATGGCAATCACATTGTGTTTATTGGAACTGATGGTGATTCTGAATGGGAAAATAGAAGTAGTAGATTCCTAAAGCCATTATATACAGACGACGTATTGAAGATAAAATTCACAGTGTCTGCAAAAGAAGACATGGATGATGAATTTGGAAAGATTGCAATAAACTACGAGGGAACAAAACAAGACGGAGAGACAATAGTAGTATCAAAGAAAAACTGGTACAGAATTAAAAAATCAATATCGTAGATCACTATATCGAATAGATTTTAATTCACATTGACAATCTTCTCTTTTTCCACATTTAGGACAATTACAATCACATAACAGCAATGATACATTACATCCATTACATTTTGTATATTCTGCAAAATCTTCTCTCATAAGTATAATATGCAACAATCAAAAATAAATCTAAAAGACATAATCTTAAAATTTGTTTATTAAAATTTATTGTTTTAAGTCATTTGTATAGATTCTATAGAAGATACAATAAATGCCATAAGCATCACATTATACCATGAAATATGCAGAAAGAGATAAAGAAAAAGATAGAAAAAAATTTAGAGAAAAATTTGAGAAAAAAGAAGTAATGGAATTTACATAAAAACAGGTTACTTTCTAAACATCATCCAAATTCTAGTACCTACAAAAATCCCCACAGCGGCAACGATCAGCAAAGGAACGATAAATTGGTCCTCATTCATTATTTGGTAAAGTACCTAGTTTGAATTATGTTTTTTATAATAACCGTGTGCCAAGCCACATGACATACAACTTCATAGTAATTGTTTAAAGTAACGATCAGAGATTAGATACATGAGTTTTGATTGCAACTGCACAGTTGATGATTATGGAGAACTACTCCAAGAATGCAACGAGCACAAAGAAGCAAATTTCATGAAATAGTTTTTTTAAAAATTTTTGATGCCTCCTCAAAAACGGAGGCAAATGAAATGCGTT
Source organism: Nanobdellota archaeon (assembly GCA_012030815.1). The sequence continues at coordinate 10,673 of JAAUVF010000016.1, forward strand.
AACTAGTTTATGTGAGCTTTGTGGCTTCCAGCTAACACCGCGAGATGTCCCTGACTCAATGAAAGTGCAAATACAAAACAAGGTAATAACAAATAATAGTTAAAAAAAGACACTTTTTGGTAAACTCTTACAACATATTTTAATAAAATTATAAAAAATAGAAAAAGTAAAGAATAAAATTAAAAATTATATAAATTTTGAAGGGGTTTT
>JAAUVF010000146.1 GCA_012030815.1 Nanobdellota archaeon
ATTATTTGTTCTCACCTACAATTGCAGATTTGGAAAGAGACAATCCAGCATTAAGAGAGATGATAAAATTGGAATCACTCCAATGTTATCATCACTGTCTATCATATCTTTAGCCGATTCAGAGCATGAAATAGTCGGATATGGAGTGATCGTAATTCTAATGAATGTTGGAATGTATTTGGGATTACCAGTAATAACAGGTTATAAGATCTGGCAAGTCATTCGAACTAGACGAATGGTTAGATCGAACCTGAGTCTTAAATCAAATTATATCATAAAAAAGACATTGAAAACTGGCCTTTTCGGCATATTGGTAATACTTGTAGTATCAGTCAGTGTATCCTCAGCTTTTGCTCAAACCTCAGATGAATCACCAATCAAATCAATTCTTGATCTTACCAGAAACAATCTAGTAGAATCGCTTGATTCAGCAGATGAGATCCCAAATACTGCTCAAATATTTTACAATATGGGGCAAACAGAGTATGAAAAGGCAATTTCAGCACTAGAAAAAGGTGATGACGTGGCTGCCAGAGAACATGCATTGATTGCAATGGCATTATTTGAGGATTCAGCATCAGTAATTGGCTCATTAGAAGAATCACGTGTTTTAGAGCAGATTCCAAATGGATTTGGAAGTGGTGTTGAAAGTGCATCAGAGCAGGGATTAGAAAAAGGACAGGGATTGGGAGTAGGAGGAATTCCACCAGGAATAATGAAGCAAATGATGGCCTCAAATATTTTTGAGATTCAAGAAGAGATCACAGATGTAGAAGAAGAAGTAGATGACTTAAAGAATTTAATTTCATCAAATAATCTCAATGTTGATCTTTCAGAATACAATAAGGCAGTCAATTTGGCAAAAGAGGTTTTGGCAAACGGAGACATTCCAAATGCGCAGGCAAAACTTGCGCTAGCAAATGAAATTAAATCCGATCTTTATAATCAAATTAATGAAATTGTAACAGAAAATCAGGATGAAAAAATAAATGATTTTGTTGAAAAATCAATTAGCAATATTGAAGAACTATTATCAAAAGGAGAAAACCTAGGATTAACTAAAAAAGCAATTAGTGAATTAGAAGATACACTAGCTGCTCTAAAAAGCGGAGACATTGAAGATTCATTGGATAAAACAAGTGATAAAAGTAAATTTGCAAATGAGATAAAAGAAAACAAGGAAGCTGAGAAGGAGCTAAAGGCAGAAGAGAAAGCAGCTGAGAAGGAGCTAAAGGCAGAAGAGAAAGATAATGAAAAAGAATTCCCATCAGGATTTGAAGCATCTGGAGACAATCCGTCTGAAAACGGATTAGCAAATGGTCAAGGTGTGGGATTGGGAAAAATTCCACCAGGATTAGCAAAATTATTTGGTTATGATGAAGGCGATGTTGATAAAAACAAGGCAGATGAGAAGGAGCTAAAAGCAGAAGAGAAAAACAATGAAAAAGAGATTCCAAATGGATTCGGTGCAGCTGGAAATAATCCATCTGAGCAGGGATTCTCAAATGGTCAAGGTTTAGGATTAGGAAACATTCCACCAGGATTAGCTAAATTTGATTCATTTGAAGAAAGTTTCAGTAACAGTCCAGATGATTATTTTGAAAATCATTTTGAAGCCAAGTTTGAAGCAAAATTTGAAGCAAAGTATGACGATACAAAGAAAGGAAATGGTAATGGTAAAGGAAACCTAGGCGATGCTCCAGGTAAGAGCGGAGATGCTCCAGGACAAAACAAAGAGAAAGAGAAAAGCAACAACAGCAACAAGAACAAGGATAAGAACAACAACGGAAATAATGGCAACGGTGGCGGTATAGATGAAATTACTGATGGAGATGCAGGAAAAACTTGCGGAGTGGTAAATGTATTATATACAGTTCAAGGATTTACAGCTATAAAGAATGGTAATGACGCTACAAGTAGTATTAACATAGATGTTGGAAAAATACCTACAAAATATGATGACATTCATAAAAAAGTGAATCAGGCTTCAGCTAGTTTTACACCTACAACTATCGGAACCTACATAATTACATCATCAGTGCCATCATTAACAGATGTAATTAGGACAGTAAACGTACAAGCTAGTTGTGTAGCAACAGCTCCATCACAAGTTACAGGATTGAATACTTCGGTAATATCATCGTCACAAATCAATCTGTCATGGACTGCACCATCTGATGGAGGTTCTCCAATAACAGGATACAAAATAGAAAGAGAATCGCCAGTAGGTAACGGATGGAATACAATAGTAGCAAACACAGCTTCTACAATTACGACATATTCCAACACAGGTCTTACGGCTAGTACCCAGTATAATTATCAGGTATCTGCAATTAACGCAGTAGGTACTGGAAGTGCATCAGCATCATCAAGTAAAACTACTCTCGCAGCAGGAGGAGGAGGAAACAATACACCCACGGTAACAGGAGGTGGAATTCCAGACGTCACTAAGAATGGAAATAATCAAGATACAGCGATAAATCTTGGAGATTACTTTGCAGATGTGGAAGATGCAGATAATCAAATGGTTTACACCGTCACAGCAAATACATTTAGTGGGGAATGGGACACATTACCTGCAAATTCAATTTCAGGAACAACACTGACATTAGATTTCAAGAATGGATCTAAGGGAGATGGAACTGGGACTATCACCGTTAGAGCTACAGATACAGGAGGACTATTTGTAGAAGACACATTTACAGTAACAAGAACCTAAAAAAATAGAACAACAACAAATAGAATTTTAATTATATTGAGATATTTTTGAATATTTAGAATCAGAAATAATTTTAGATGAATGCATCTCTGTTAATTTTAGTTTAATTTGCTCTGATAGATATCTTGCAAGTTCTTCATCATATTTATCAGAATATACAGGTTCGGGTTTTTCTACTGCTCTTTCTATGATTCGCTCCACAATTTTCTCAACAGGCTTTTCAACTGGAACAGGTGGTGTTCTTTTAAATTTTTTAGCAACAATAAAACCACCAATCAATAACGGAACAACAATTACTCCAATTAGTAGAGAATAATTTTTCTCCAGTTTTGCAGATATGGTCACAGGACCATCAATAAACACTTGGGCAGTGTTGCCATCATATTCTACATTTGCACCATCCCATCCAGATAGAGAATTTAGAATTAATCCATCGCTTCCAGCATCAACTCCGATAGGAATAGTTTGGCCTTGCTTGTACCAACCACTTCCCACAGTACTACCAATATCAGAGACAACATTGAGCTTGTATGTTGTACTAGAAAAGAAATCAACAAGATGATATTCTGTCATCAATATAGGAGGGGTGGTAAATGATGTTGAATCATCACTTTCAATATTCCAAAATTCACTAGTATCAAGGGACCAACCAGTTATTTCTTGTCTTACTTTGTTTTTTCAATTTCAGTTACTTTTGATACACTAATTGATACTAACGTTCCAGTATCAAACCAGTTATCTTGAGTTGGCGATGATGGTAGAAATGAAAAACTGTTACTACCAGTGACAGTTAACGCGTATTGATTAACTGCAGAAAAAACTATTTGAGACGAATCACTGGGAACTTCAAGATTAAATGTACCT